>CADBCT010000004.1:0-36524 GCA_902793315.1 uncultured Erysipelotrichaceae bacterium | reverse complement strand
CTTATTTCTTCTAGTTGTTCTTTTAATTTTTTATTATTAGTTTTACTTTTATAAATATCAATAATAGTATCGAAATACTTTTTATTTTTTAAATACTCAATACTTTCTTTATAATTGGTATCAAAGATAAATCCTAAAGTAATAGATAATCTATCAGTTAAATTCTTTAGTTCTTTTCTATCAATAGCTTTTTTGTTTAATAATGATTCATATACTTCTTTACTAAATTCATTATCTATTTCTAAATTAATATCTCCAAGAGTATACAAATATAATATATCAATCTTATCAGCATCTCTAATTATATTAGTAAACATTTTTTCTTTATTATTCATATTTTTTGGTAAAAGATACTTATTATGATATTTAACGCTCTTTAAAATAATATCTTCATATTTATCATTTTCAATATACTTTCTAATGTAATTATCTTTTTTTAAAATCTTAACTCCTAAATTAGCATGATCTAAACTAATACTGTCTTCATATGTTTCATAATCTTTCCATTGTTCAAATCTACCTATATCATGTAGTAAACCAATTATTTTAGCAATCTCTATTTCTTCTTTAGACAAATTAAGATTAGTCGCAATCATTTCACATAATCGCATGACTCGAAAAGTATGTTTTATTTTCAATTCTATTCTTCCTTCATACTTTATATATCCATTTGTATAATTAATAAATTCTAAAATTGCTTTATTCATAGTTGTTCCCCTTTCTAATAAAAAAAGAGAAACTCATCAAAAGGACGAATTTCTCGTGGTACCACCTTAATTTATTACTTACGTAATCTTGATATCTTTAACGGAATTATCCGGAATTATTTACTACTATTTCAATAATTATGCTCCTCTGCTACCTTGGGTATTCCTTAATATTTCTTTACACCTACCAGAAACTCTCTATAATTAAGTAAATACTTACTCCTCAGATTCTCTGCATCTGTCTGTAATTATAAACCATTTTTAATATTTTCGCAACAATTAATTATTATCTTCTTTATCATAAAATTTATCTATTACTTCTTTGTTTCTTTCAGCATGATATGGTGAAACATCATCAAATTTTTCTTCTCGAGCAATAGACTCATCAAATTCTTCTGATTTTTCTACTTTTTCAACTATCTCTGTTGGCTCCTCATAGTCAGGAATAACATCTTTCTGTTCACTAGGCATCATTGAATCAACTATAACTGCTCCTACTGAGCCAGCTATTCCACTAGCAGCTATTCCTAATCCAACTGGAACTGTATTAATTGGATCTTGTTCCTGGATACCCGAATCTGTTTCAGTTACTGGTTCTGGTATTTTATTAACATTACTATTTTCAACAGCACTACTTAAATTATTTAATAAATCTGTTTTTCTAAAACTTATATTTTTTTCAATATTAGAAAAATTACTAATAGTCTTTCCTAAAGACTTTGCTAATTCACTTGTTTCTACTTTTAGATTATCTAGTTCTTTTATTAAAGAATCAAGTACTTCCTTATAATCTTTGAAACAATTACCATGTTCAAAATTCCACTTAGTTAAGTCACTATCAATATCCATAATAATATTAGAAAGACTCATATTATTTAAATTATCGTTAGCTACCTCTACTACTTTTAAACTATTCGTTAATTTTTCTAAGTCTACAGAGTTTTGATTATTCATATAGCCCTCCTAAATTGCTTTAGCTCTTTCTAAGCGCTCTTTCAACATAGTAATTTTTTCTTCTGTAGTATGTATAATGCTTTCTACTTCATTACTACTAATTAAACCATTGTTAGCAGTTAATCTGTCTCTTAATGCCTTAGTATTTTCTAATATCTTTTCTTGTTCAATTACCTTTTCTTCAATAGCCGTGATTAATTGTTCTTTTTCAACTTGTTTTTGTTTATTAGCTTGATCCATAATCTTATTATTTAGTTTAGTATTTATATTTTTAATTACTTCAATCTTATTTAAAATTTTATTAGCTACTTCATTACCTGGAGTTTCTCCATTAATATGTAATGACTCCTTATTTAATCCACCTTTTTCTACTTCTAATTTTAAACTATTTGAAAGATTATCCATAATACTATTAATTTCAGTAGTTTTATTATTTAAATTTGATTCTATTTTTTCTTTATCTATTAATTCCTTAGGATCTGTTTTCCAAGTAATCCAATCTACTTCTGCCATTATAACCACCTACTATTCTTATATTATTATACCAAACAATTAGGTTAAATGTCATTAATTAAATCTCTTTACATATATTTTAATAGGTGTTCATAAACACATTTTTGTCAATTATTCATATTCTATATTAGGGATTATACAAATATTGGAAGGGAGGGATAATATGAATTGTTCTGAAAATAATTGTTCTTCATGTATTTCTGATATTATAGAAAAAATATTAGTACTTCAAAAACAAGATTATGATACTTGTACTTTTGTTGGCTGTGATAAACCATTTTTAGGACCTATTACTCAATCTACATGTTATAATACTAGACCTGTAGAATTATATAATTGTTCTACTGGTACTGCTTGGTCATTTAATTATACAAATTCTGAAGGAACAGAAGCTACCAGTAGTGTTTTAAGGGCAGAATCTTTAGATAATTGCTGTTGTACTTGTAGACTACTAGCATTAGATACAACTACTAATACTTATACTAATACTAATCAATTTGTAACTATTGATTTAAGTTGTTGTGGGGCAATTAGGTGTTTAACTGATACATTTATAGATTTATGTTAAGTAAAAGAATATCAAATGATATTCTTTTATTTTATTTTTATATTAATTATTTCTTTAATAGGAATTATCTCTCTATTAATAGTCATAATATTATTGTTAGTTCTAGATACTAAATAAGTTTTATATGTTTTATCTTTTGTTTCAATTATAACTTCAGTATTATACATACTACTAAAACTATTAAATATACTATCTAAAACCTTTTCAAAGGCTTGGTCATTATTATTGATATTTTTCAATAAACAAGCTTCTCTATTATTATTTACTTTGACATTTTCATTTTTAAACAATTCAGGTTTATTCATAAACTCTCCTTTATATATTTTATGAATTTAGTTCATAAAAAGACTATCTTTTTGGTATAATATTAACGAAGGAGGTAGATTGTGAAAAACTATAAAATTAATTATAAAATATTAATTCCAATTATACTTTTATCAGTCATAAGTATTATTACTATTTATAGTGCTTTAACTTATACCTCTCCTACTTTAGGTAATTTAGCTGTAAAACAAGCTATCTGGTATTTAATTGGTTGGATACTAGTAATAATCTTAAGTAAATATAAAAATGAATATCTTTATAATTTATCTTGGCCTTTATATATAATAGGAAACATTTTATTAATACTATTATTATTCTTTGGTACTCCTATTAATAACAGTAGATGTTGGTTTACAATACCTGGCATTGGAAGTTTTCAACCTAGTGAATTTATGAAGATATTTATTATGTTAGTATTAGCTACTATGATACATAACTTTAGAAGTGATTATACTAATCCAAGTGTAAAAGAAGAGTTTATATTTATCTTAAAAACTTTAGGTATTGTTTTAATACCTTCTATTCTAACTTTTTTACAACCTGATACTGGGGCAGTTTTAATCTATTTAATTATTTATTTTTCTATGATGTTTACTAGTGGTATTAGAATTAGATGGTTTATTGGAGCAGGAACTTTAATAGTACTAATGATTAGTGGTATTTTAGGATTATACTTCTTCAAAGAAACTATTTTTATTAAATTATTTGGAACATCCATTTATTATCGTTTAGATAGAATTTTTAATTGGCAAAATGGTTCAGGGTTACAGCTTGAAAATGCTTTAGCTGCGATTGGATCTGCTGGATTCTTTGGACATGGTTTTAACAAAACTCCAATTTATTTTCCAGAATCATCAACTGACTTTATTTTTGCCGTTTATGCCTCTAACTTTGGCTTAATTGGAGTAATCATTCTAATTGGAATAATTATTTATTTAGATGTTAATATAATTCTATTAACTAGAAAAAAAATTGAAGATACTGATAAATATATTATTTCTGGTATACTTGGAATGTTAATTTTTCAACAAATACAAAATATTGGTATGACTGTAGGATTATTACCAATTATGGGAATTACGCTTCCTTTTATATCTTATGGAGGAAGCAGTCTGCTTTCATACATGTTATTAGTTGGAATACTACTTAATATTTCGATTAAGAAAAACAGAAAATATAAGTATAAATAAAAACACACTATAAAGTGTGTTTTTTTACAAAAAAAATATGAAATCAACGATGCTTTCATATTTTCAAAAATATATGACTAATATATTTTGTAGATAATACTAATTTCTGATAAAAACTAATATTATTGGTTTGTTCAGATAGAGTCCAATAAATCGTTGCTTATTTTATCCATTATCATTGTTGGGATTTTCCTTTCCCAATATAATTTCTTTCTCTAATAGTGAATAAGCTTTTTTTGCCTAAATCATTAACCTCAATTTCTCCGATTAATCATAGCAAAAGTCTATTAGAATATTACATAAGACATTAAATCCGAGTTTTATATATATATAATTATTATCAGTAATTATATATAACTTATTCTGAAGTTTTCTTTCTCCAAAGAAATTACAAAAAACTAGTCTTGATAATTTTTTATAATCTGTAGAATGTATAGAAACAAATAATTTTATTAGAAAGTAAATTAAAAATTATAATTATCTTTATTAAAATATGCCAATAGTAATATAAATTACATTATCATCAATAATCAAGAATCCTAATTAAATAAATAATTACAATTAATGATTATGAAATGTCACATAATCTAAACTAACAATTGAACTTTAATAATAGTAATTCTAATTACATAAAGAACTTTCCGTTTATTATTTTAGAATCCTACACAATACTAGTTTATACAATAATTATATACTATTTTGGCTAATTGTCAATAACAATCATTCTATTTACTATTACTTAACACTTCTTCATAGACAGTTCTTAATTGTTCTCCAACTTTCTTAATGTCTCTTTCTTCAGCAACTTGATATGCTTTATCACCTAGTGCAGGTAATTCTTTATTAATTATCTTTTTAATTTTTTCTTCAAATTCATCTACATCTTTGGCTTTATAAACTGTTTTTCCTTCTTCTAACCATTCTTCAAATATAGGTATATCTCTAACAATTGCATTAGCTTTACAAGCACAAGCTTCGATTATTGGAATACCTTCAGTTTCTTCAAGAGTTGGGAATACATAAACATCACAACCATTCATTCCACCAATAATATCTTTTTGTTCTACATATCCAGGAAATTGTAAATTAGGAAGCTTTGTATTAACTGCTTTTCTAACATCCTTAGTAGCAGCACTTAATGGGCTATAGCCAAACCAAATAAATTTATACTCTGGCATTCTTTTAGCTAATTCTACAAAATCAACAATACCTTTTCTACGAATATATAAACCTACGCCAATAATTACTTTTTCATCATCTTTAACACCATACTTCTCTCTAAAATATTTTCCTAATTCTTTATTAGGTTTAAATAAATCAAGATCAATACCATTTGAAATAGCATAAATCTTTTTCTTTATACCATAACCTTCTAATAATCTTTTAGAATAGGGAGTTGGAGTTACAATTACATCTCCTAAACTATAACACTTTATTAACCATTTTTTAAATAATGGGGCTATCTGCTTAGAAAAAATAAATCCGTTTTTAAAATCTTCTTCTGTACTATGAGCATGATAAACTACTTTTTTCCCCTCTTTATGAGCTTTCTTAGCCATACGAACAGATTTAGGACCATAAAAATTTATATGGATAATATCATAATCCTTACATTTTATATCAGTTGTATATTCAATACCTTGACTATCAAGTGCTCGCATTTGATGCTTAATAGCCTTACCAAGACCACTTTTAGAAAAAGTTTTTTCTCCTTCAGTATATAAAAGAACTTTCATAAATATATCACCTATGCTTATTATATCTTTTAGTCTATAAAAAGACAAGTTGATTACTTATACAAAATAAAAATGACTTATAATAAGTCATTTCTAATACATAATGGTGTCCGCGAGGCGACTCGAACGCCTGACCGATCGCTTAGAAGGCGATTGCTCTATCCAGCTGAGCTACGCAGACAGTTCAACTGACAGATATAATTATACAATAAAAGTACTTATTTTTCAAGTACTTTTAATCTCTTTTACGATAATCAAACTTTTTATTATTTACTTCAAACATAACCATATTAACATCATAATTAGCAAAACTAGAATAAGCAATTGCATTTATAACTGTTTCATTTGAATTAACTAACTCATTATTAAAATTTAAAAACAAAACATTCCCTTCTTCTTGATAATTTAATAATTTTAAATTACTATCTACCATACTAATCAATTCTTGATTGTTTTTTAATTCATCAACAATTATTTCTATCTTTTCTCTTTTATCATTTAAATACTTAGTAACAGGAACAAAATAGTAAGTATCATAAATATTATCTAAATAATAAACTACAACTTTATTAATACCATTTCTATCATGAAATAAGTATTCATTGTTAATACCAATACTTTTATCAATAATATTATAATTTCTTAAATTTTTACCATTGACCATTATTTTTAACTTATTTATCCCCTTCAATTCTAATAACGAATAACTTAATCCTGTTACTGATATATTATTCTCATTAAATTTATTTAATTCTAGTGTTAATAAACCATTATTAATATTTATATTTAAAACTTTAGTATTCTGTTCTAAATAACCTTTTAATCCTTTAGGTATGTCTTGATTATTAATAATTAAATTATTAATAATACTTTTTACTTGTTCAGATAAATTATTATTTTCATTAACAATATCTACTTTTACTAACAAATTATTTTCATTCAACAAATAAATACTGTTTGTTTTAAAAGAAGTAATGTCTTCAAGCTCAAAACTAGTTCTTAGAACATTAGGATTATTAATAGTTGGAATAGTACAAATAGTTAAAACCACCAACATAGTTAGAGTAATTACAAATAGTTTTTTTAATAATAATTGCATTATATCACCTATTTAAATATATTAAAAAACGCACTAATTTAGTACGTTTAAATAGATAATTCATTTAACTTTAATAATTCTACTACAGCACTTGCTCTTCCATTTACACCTAGTTTTTGCATAACATTTGAAATATGATTTCTAACAGTTTTTTCACTTATATTTAGTTTCTTTGAAATATCTTTTGTATTGTAATTATCTATTAATAAAGTAAATATTTCTTTTTCTCTTGGAGTAAGTATATTATTCATTAATTATCACCTAAATTATTTTATGAATAACTTTTACTTTGTTGTATGTAATATACCTACTATTTCTTTTGGAATTTAACAGTTATTTTCTTTCTCTCTTTATATTCTTTTTGAATTAAACGCATAATTTTATTAGCTAATTTCACATCATGTTTTTTAGCAATACAAATAGTTGATACATCTATATTATCTATTTTAATAAAACAATCTAGGTCATACTCTTTCTTTATTTTTTTCTCTAAGGATTCTTCTTTTCCCTGAACTTCATTTAAATATTTTAATTGCTCATAAGCATTATTTTTTTCTTCTGTAGTTGCTTGTTCATTTGTCAATTGTTCATTTAAAATTGTCATAGCCTCTTGTCTTTCTTCTTCTTTACTAACTCGCATTGCGACTAAAGCATTTTCTTCTGTTACTGCAGTTACTTTAGATGTTGTTTTATCAACCACATTATTTACTCTATCAAGTAAATCTTGTGGTAATGTCACATAATAAACTCCAAGTACTAGAATTAAACTAAATAGTGTTAGAAACCATAAATTTTGTTTTTTTATCATATGATCCTCCGTTCTATACAATATATGCTTAAAAAAAAAGAATATTCATTTAAATATTCTTCTTAATCAAGTACTTCTTTAAGTAGTCTATCAACTGCTTTCATTAAACCTATCTTTCCATAATTATAAGTTAATGATCCTTGCATATAAGCGACATATGGTTCTCTTAAAGGTCCGTCACAAGATAATTCTATTGAAGATCCTTGAGTAAAAGATCCACTAGCCATAATTATTTTATCTTCATATCCTGGCATATCTCCAGGTTCTACTAAAGCATTAGAATCAATTGCTGATCCTTGTTGAATACCTCTAGTAAATTCGATTAATTTCTTAGGATTTTTAAAAACAATATTTTGAACAATATCTACTCTTTCTTCATCATATTTAGGATCAACTTCATAACCTAAATCACTCATTACCTTACTCGTTAATACAGCTGTTTTAAGTGATGCAGCAACTACACTAGGAGCTAAATAAATTCCTTGTAATAAACTCTTATTAATACCAAGAGTTGGTCCTACTTCTCTACCTTCTCCAGGTAAAGTTAATCTTTCAGCACATAGTTCAATCAAATCATGCCTACCAGCAATATAAGCACCATTAGGAGCAATACCACCACCTAAGTTTTTAATTAAAGACCCAACTATAATATCAGCTCCTACTGAAGTTGGTTCTTCTTTACTTACAAATTCACAGTAGCAGTTATCTACCATAACGATAATATTACTATCTATCTCTTTAATCATCTTAATTACTTTTTCTAGTTTTTCTAAACTAAGACTTTTTCTAGTAGAATATCCCTTACTTCTTTGAATTTCTATTACTTTAACTTTATTATTACTAATAAATTCTTTTATTCTATCATAGTCAAAATCATTATCAATTAATTCTATTTGATGATATTTAATTCCAAAACTTTTTAATGAACTAGGATTATCTTTAATACCAATTACTTGATCTAAAGTATCATATGGTTTACCACTAATACTAAGTAAAATATCTTCTGGACGAAGGAGTCCAAAGAAACAAACATTTAAAGCATGAGATCCAGAAATAAATTGACTTCTAACAAGGGCATCTTCTGCTCCTAAAACATCTCTAAAGATACATTCAATTTTTTCTCTTCCTAAATCATTATATCCGTAACCAGTAGTTGAATTAAAAGCAGATTCAGTTACTTCATTATTATGAAAAGCAGTTAATACTTTTAAACTATTATAATCACATAACTCATCAATTTTTTTAAACTCTTCTAAACACTTTTCTTCACAAGAATTGACTAATTCTATAACCTTATTATCTATATTCATCTAATCTTTCCCTTCCTGCATATTATACTATTTATCCGTTAAATTTTCCACCATCAACACGAATTATAGAATCATTTATATAATTTGCTTTAGAACTAGCTAAGAAGACAACTACTTTAGCAATTTCATCTGCTTCAGCCATTCTACCTAATAATATTTTTTTCTTTTCTTTATTAATTTGTTCTAAACTTAAATCTTTATTCATAGAAGTATTTACCCATCCTGGACAAACACAATTAACATTTATAAATGGAGCAAATTCACGAGCTAAATTATGAGTTAATGAAATAACACCTGCTTTAGAAGCATCATAATCACAACTTTCTGGATAAAAAGTATCAAGAGCATTAGTACTACTAATATTAATAATCTTACCTTTCTTAGCATGTAACATAGCTTTACCTATATATTTACTACATAGATAAGTACCAATTATATTAACATCTAATATTCTTTTAAACTCTTTAATATTTTTATCAAGTAATAAACTATCTCTACATACTCCAGCATTATTAACTAAAATATCTATTCCACCAAAAGTATCAATAATAGTATTAGTCATTTGTTCTACTTCTTCTTCATTAGAAACATCGCATTTAATTGTTAATACTTTTACTTTATATGTTTCTTTAATATGCTTTTCTAATTCTTTTGCTTCTTTTTCATGATGACAATAATTTATTACTACATTTACTCCTGCTTTAGCAAATTCTTCTACACAGGCTTTACCAATTCCACGATTACTACCCGTTACTAAGGCAACTACATCCTTCATAAATACCTCCTATAATACATTAATATTTTACAATAACTTACTAAAAAAAGAAAGAGTTATACTCTTTCTACTTTTATATATGCTTCTTCATCATTTAAATCACATTTATACTTATCTTTTAAACTAATATCTTTAATTAGCTCATCGCCTAGAACTTCTCCCATTACATAATCCTTATAAAGTTCAAACATCTTATCTATTTGAAGAGTACCATTATAGTAAACTTTAATATGATCAGTAATTACAAAATCTGCTTCTTTACGTAGAGATTGTACTTTACGTACAAATTCACGAGCAAGTCCTTCTAAGATTAATTCTTCAGTTAGTTCAGTATCAAGTACTACTATTGTTCTATTATTAGAAGTAGAAGCATAACCTTCTTTTTGTTTAATAGAAATTAGTGTATTTTCTTCGTTAAGTTCAAAGTCTTCTCCAGCTAGTTTAATAGTTAAACCTTCTTCAGCTATCTTAGCTATTTCACTAGAACTTAGTTTATTTAATGTCTCTTGTAATTCTTTAATCTTAGGTCCTAATTCTTTACCTAGTACTTTGAAATTAGGTTTTACAATATACTCTAAATATTCTGTCATATCAGGTTTAAATACTACTTCTTTAACATTTAATTCTTCCTCTATTACTGGTAATAAGTCACCAATAATCATTTCGTCTGATTTAGGTAAAATTAAACTACTAATAGGTTGACGTACTTTGATATTTACTTCTTCTCTTGCAAATCTACCTAATGAACATACATCTCTTACTAAGTCCATTCTCTCTTCTACTGCTTCATCTATTAAATCAGTGTTTTCTACTGGGAAGTCAGCTAAATGAACTGATTTTTCTCCAGTTAATTTTTCATAAATTTCTTCTGTTAAGAATGGTGTCATAGGAGCACATATTTTACATAAAGCAACTAATGCTTCATACATTGTTAAGTATACTGCTTTCTTACTTTCAGTAAGTTCTGAATCCCAGAATCTTCTTCTATTACTTCTAATATACCAATTAGATAAATCATCATTTAAGAAAGGTACTATTAACTTTGCTGCTTTATTTAAATCATATTCAGCATAAGCTTCATTTACATTCTTAATTAATTTATTTAATTTATATATTAGCCATCTATCAATAAGCTCTCTATCCTTTACAGGAATATCATATTCTCTTGGATCTATATGATCAGCATTCGCATACATTTCAAAGAATGAATATGCATTCTTAAATGTAGAAATATATTTTGAATATACTTCTTTTAATCCATCTACATCAAATTTTAATGGAGTCCATACTGGAGATGCATGTAACATATAAAATCTTACTGTATCAGCTCCATATTCTTTCATTATTTCAAATGGAGAAATAGCATTTCCACGAGATTTATGCATCTTTTGTCCATATTTATCTAATAGTAAATCATTTACTAAAACATTCTTATATGGAGCCTTTCCTGTCATAAATACTGAGATAACTATTAATGAATAGAACCATCCACGAGTTTGATCAATTCCTTCACAGATAAAGTCTGCCGGATATTGTTCTTCAAATAATTTTTTATTTTCAAATGGATAATGATATTGAGCAAAAGGCATAGCTCCACTATCAAACCAACAGTCAATTACATCAGGAATTCTAGTCATTTCTTTTCCACAATCTGGACATTTAATATGAACATCATCAACATATGGTCTATGTAATTCGATAGTTTCATCTATATCTTCAATTGCCTTTTTAACTAATTCTTTACGTGAACCAATCATTTCTTGGTGACCACATTCACATTTCCATAGTGGGATTGGTGTACCCCAATATCTATTTCTTGAAATAGCCCAATCATTCATATTTTCTAACCAGTTACCAAATCTTTTTTCTCCAACATAATCTGGGAACCAATTAACTTTATTGTTCTCTTTAATAATTTCATCTTTCTTAGCAGTTGTCTTAATATATAAAGATGGTTTTGAATAATAAACAAGTGGTGTTTTACATCTCCAACAATGTGGATAATCATGGTTCATCTTTTGTTTCTTAAATAATTTATCATTCTCTGCTAAATACTTAATGATATCTAATTCTAGTGCAGGATCTACTACAAGTCTTCCTTTCCAAGGACCTTCAGTAAAGCATCCATCTTCTCCTACAGGATTTAACATAGCTAAGTCATATTTTAAACCAACTTCATAGTCATCTTGTCCAAAAGCAGGAGCTGTATGAACTACTCCAGTACCATCTTCCATAGTAACATAGTCCCCACATCCAACAATAAATGCTTTTTTATCTTTTGGAGTCTTTAATTCTGGAATTAATTGTTCATATTCACGATATTCTAATTCTTTACCCTTGAACTCTTTAACTACTTCATAGTCTTCTCCTAATACTTTATCTGCTAAAGCTTTAGCTAGGATAAAATTATATCCTTTAGATAAACATTTTACATAAGTTTCATTAGGATTAACTACTAAAGCAACATTAGATAGTAATGTCCAAGGAGTAGTTGTCCAAGCAAGATAATAAGTGTTTTCCTCATCCTTTGCCTTAAATGGTACATATACAGTATTAACAGATATTTCTTTATATCCTTGAGCAACTTCATGAGAAGCAAGTCCTGTACCACAACGTGGGCACCAAGGAACTATCTTTAATCCTTCATAAATATATCCATCATCAAAGATTTTCTTTAAGATATGCCATTCAGTCTCAATATAGTTATTATCATAAGTAACATATGGATTTTCTAAATCAATGAATTGTCCCATCTCTCTAGTAAATCTAGTAAAGTATTCTTCATTTTTCCAAACACTTTCACGACACTTTTGGTTAAATTCTTTGATTCCATATTTTTCAATATCATCTTTACCATTAAATCCTAGTTCTTTTTCAACTTGAACCTCTACTGGTAATCCATGAGTATCCCATCCTACTTTTCTAACTACACGATATCCTTGCATAGTCTTATATTTACAAACAGTATCTTTTAATAACTTAGCCATCATATGATGAATACCAGGCATTCCATTAGCTGTAGCTGGTCCATCATAGAAAACAAAGTTTTCACTATCTTTACGATTCTTAATACTCTTTTCGAATACTTTATTCTTTTCCCAATATTCACTATATTTTTTTTCTACATCATTTATTTTATCTTGATCTAATTTTTTAAACTTCATCCTAACACTCCTAACCTATCAAAATATAACCATAGTAAACTACAAATATTATTAAAAATATTATTCCTTCACCTTTAGATATTTTTCTATCATTAAGTGAAAATACAAATAATAAAATTGCTGTTACAACCATTACTAATATATCAATAATACTAAAACTTATTCTTCCTACTCCTCCAAAGATAGCAACAGGTATTCCTAAAACAATACCAATATTAAAAATATTACTTCCTACAACATTACCAATTGCAATATCATATTCACCTTTTCTTGTAGCTGATACACTAGTAACTAATTCTGGTAAACTAGTACCAAAAGCAATAACTGTTAAGGCAATTATTCTTTCACTTATACCAATAGCTTTAGCAAGATAACTTGCAGAATCTACGACAAAATTACTACCTAAGACTATTCCAGCCAATCCCAAAATGGTAAAGCCTATTGCTTTTAAAATTGGCATTGGAGAAACTTCATCTTCATCTATTTTATTTCTAGACATCGATATTAAATAATACATAAATACACTAAAGAATAATAAAAGTACTATTCCATCTGATCTAGAAAAATTATTAGCCATACCTTTATCAAAAATATTATCTAACAACAATACTCCAAATAAAGTTGTAATTAACATTGTAATTGGTAATTCTTTTTTTACAGTATTATTTTTAACTCCAAGTGAATGAACTACTGCACTAACTCCAACTATCAATAATATATTTAAAGTATTACTACCAATAACGTTTCCTAATACAATATCTCCACTACCCGAAGCTATTGCCTTAACTGCTACAGCTAACTCAGGAGCACTAGTACCAAAAGATACTATTGTTAAAGCAATTAACATCTTTGATATTTTCAAATTAGCTGCTATTGCACTAGCACCATCTACAAAGAAATCAGCTCCTTTAATTAACATAACAAAGCCAACTATTAATAAAAAAATATTTAATACTACCATATATCCTCCTTTTTAATCCTATGAATAATAAAAATAAAAAGAACTCCATCCAAAGGACGAAATTCTCGTGGTACCACCTTTATTTATACTCAAAAACTATAACGCGTTACCGTATTTATCTTATCCATAAATCGCACTTGAAAGTGATCCGAAATACTATACTTATTATTCTCTTCCACCTAATGAGAACTCTCTATAAACTTTCAAATATTTCCGTCTTTCGCATTTGCTTTCTGCATTAATATATCATATTTTTAATTTTGTTTCAACCTTATTTTTTACAAAAAAAGAGGACTAATCCTCTATTTCTAATACTTCTATTTCATCTACTATAGCTAATTGCTGTTCTATAATTAATTTTAATTTCTTTTTAAATATTTTAATATTTCTTTCTAAGGTTTCTCTTTCATTTTCAATCTTTTCAGCTTTCAATAAAGCATCATTAACAATTCTTGAAGCATTTATTTTTGCTTCCCTAACAATTAAATCAGATTCTTCCTGAGCTAATCTAGTAATATCAGCTTTAGCTTCATCTGCTTTCATAACCGCATTATTTAAAGCATTTTCTATATTTTTATAGTGTTCTAATTCTTTCTTTAATTCTTCTATTTCAGAACTCTGAGCTCTTACTTTAGAAATAATTCCTTCTGTCTCTCTAATTACATCACTAATAAACTGATTTACTTCATTACGATTATATCCATTAGTTTCATAACTAAATTTTTCCATATAATCACCTCAGAATGAATATGTTAGTTTTTAAAAGAAATCTTCATCTTCTTCTTTACTGTTTTCTTTCTTTCCTCTTGAAGATTTAGCTGAAGCATTTTCATCACTAATCTTACCTTCTACATTTACATTATTAGGTGTGCATAAAAATATTCCTCCACCTAATTTTTGAATATCTCCTCCAATGGCATAAATTGTACCATATAAGAAATCTACAATTCTTTTAGCTTGATCTGGAGTTACTCTTTTTAAATTTACAACTACAGCACTTCTATTCTTTAAATAATCTGCGATTTGTTGGCTTTCAGAATAAGCACGTGGTTCTAATAACATCATTTTAGAACCAGCTATACCATTTTGTTCATGGAATTCTTCACGACTAGTTGTGTAATAACTTTCTTCCCCACCAACATCTGGTGTTTCTTCTCCACCAAATAAACCTTTTAATTTATCTTTCATATTTATCCTCCATAATTTAATAACATAATTCTATTTCATTTTACCACATAACTTTAAAAATCAAAAGTATTAATTTACATAGTTTACATCAGTTTAATTGTTATTTTCCAATACTGGTACATTATCTTGATTTACTGTTTGATTATTACTAGTTGAAAATGTTGGAATAAATCTATTCCCTTCAGCATATTCAGCAAGTACTGGTTGTTCTGAAGTAGCACTCATTTGCTGATTCATAAGATCTTGAACATCGTTTGAATTAATGGATCTTGTCACTGCAGCTTCTTCCATACTAAGTGGTTGTTCTTGAAACCAAACATTTTCCAGATTAATATCACTAGATAAAGGCTCAGGATTAGGTTTATCAATATACAATGATGTTGGAACTTTAAAAGCTGATCCAAAAGCTATTCCATTTCCAGGCCTTAAATTCTTAAGTTGTAATACTATCTCTTGAGTAATACTAGGTACCATATCTTTTACATATTGTAAATCTGCAGGGTGAATAGTTCTTAAAATAATAAAGTTAGCACACTGTGATATACAAGTACTTGATAATTCTTCTGGACGCTGAGTAATTAATCCTAAAAAGATTCCATATTTACGTCCTTCTTTAGAAATTCTTTCAAAAATATTGTATCCCAAAACCTCTACATCAGAGTCATTTTGAACATAACGATGAGCTTCTTCAATAATAATATGGAAAGCTCTACTACCTCTTGGTTTTAAGTTGGCAACTTTCATGAATAACATTCTTGATAATATTTTAGTAATTGCCTTGGCAATTCTATCATCAACATAGTTAATATTAAAATTAACTATTTGAGCTCTTCTATGGCTTTGTTTATCGAATAACAAAGTTTCAATATATTGCTCCTTAGTAATAAAATCAGGATATGTAAAGAAGTCTTTATTATCGCCAGTAACAAGTGAGTGTAAACGAACACTTAATACGTTAACTGAATCAAAAACTCTATCACTCTTTAGAACTCCCTCATTTATTAATGAAAATTCCATAGCTAATTCTAAATCGCTTAAACTATAGTATCTGTTTAGTTCAGATTCTGGTATTTCAACCTGTTGATCTAAAATATAACCATTAACAAACTCTACAACTAGTTCCATTTCTTGCATTTTTCCAGTTTTATCAATAAATAAGCATTGTTTAAGAGTTCTAATATAACCTGGTTGAGCAATTTTACTATTCAAATTTAAAGTAGCTGTATTAAATTTTGTTAAAATTCCAATAACTTGGTCTCTAATTTTAGTTGAATCTTTTCCACTTAATAATATATCTTGAATTGCTCTAGCGATAATATCATTTTTTCTTTTAATAACATTTTCACTGTTACCGGTTAAAATAGAAACTAAGTTTAAAGCTTTCTCAATAATTGGTAATTGTGATGGAGTATTAACATCCAATAATAAAGCTAAATCATCAACATCCAATAACCAAGGTGGTATTCTTAATAATTCATTAGTAGTATCATTAACATTAGTTGTATAAGATTTATATATTACATTTGGATTTTTTAAATGAATACCAGAAAAAGCATTTGTATATTCTCCATAAGCATCAAAGAAAAAGAGTGATGAATTAATTGGAGGTTTAACTGTATTAGTATATAATTTCTGAATAATTGAAGAAACAGTAGAACTCTTACCTGATCCAGAAACACCCATAATTGAAAAATGTTTATTGAAAAAATCATTCATAGAAACATTTATCTTATAACCCTTGTAAATATTACTAGTACCAAAATTTGTATAACCAAAATCTAATTCTTGTTTTCCAAATATTAGTTCTAGCTCTTCTAGTTTGATTAAACGAACACTTGAATCAAATTTAGGCTTACCCGTAGAACCAGGAGTAAAATTATTATCATTTATTTCTCCTACTATATTAGTCTTCATATGAGTTTTACTTACACTAGCTATTTCTCCTACGACTTTTCTATTACTGCCATCTTCAAATATAACATGTAAATTAACTAAATTTGGTTGCTTGGTAACATCAATATCTAGTTTTATTATTACACCATTATCAACAATTTCTTCGATTTTTCCTAGCATCCTTTTCACCCTCTATTATCTATAGTATAGTATATCAAATAAATAGCAAAAATAAAAGCATAATTATAATAAAAAAAATAAGATCATTAAAATCTTATTTTGATAAACAATCACAAATCATTTTACTAATCTCAGTAGGATTATCAATTGGAAGTCCAGCAATAATTCTAGCCTCACTATATAATATCTTAGTATACTTTAAAAACTCTTCTTTATCTTTTTTATATAATTCTTTTAATTTATCACTAATTGGATGTTTTTCATTTATTTCTAAGACAACATTTGCTTTTATCCCTAAATCATTAGGCATTGCATCAAAGACTTTTTGCATTTCAATAGAAACATCACCTTTAGTAGTTAAACAAACTGGATGAGTTTTTAATTTATTACTGAAGCGAACTTCTCCTACTTCCACTAATTCTTCTTTCATAGCTTTCAATAAATCTGCATTCTCTTCATTATTCTTTTTAGTAACCTCTTTTTCTTCATCAGACTCTAAATCTAAATCATTATTACTTACATTAATAAAAGTCTTTTCTTCATAATCTTGTAAAGCAGTAATACAGAATTCATCTACATATTCAGTTAAGTATAAAATATCATAATCTTTATCTAAGACTTGTTCTACTTGAGGTAAAGACTTAATCTTTTCAATTGAAGATCCAGAAGCATAATAAATATTTGCTTGATCTTCAGGCATCTTAGATACATATTCAGCCAAAGTAACTAATTTTTCTTCTTTAGCAGAATAAAACATTAATAAATCTTTAAGCTTGTCTTTGTCTTGAGCAAAGTTATTATAAACACCATATTTTAATTGAACACCAAAAGTATTAAAGAATGAATTATAACTTTCTCTATCATCTCTTAACATTGTTTCTAATTCTTTACGAATTTTATTTTCAATATTCTTGGCAATTAATTTCAAACTATTTGACTCTTGTAATAACTCACGAGAAATATTTAAGCTTAAATCTTCACTGTCTACTACACCTTTTACAAAACTGAAATAATCAGGTAGTAAATCAGCACATTTTTCCATAATCATTACGCCATTAGAATATAGCGCTAATCCTTTTTCATATTCCTGAGTATAATAATCATATGGTGCATGACTAGGAATAAATAATAACGCTTTATATGATGTCATACCTTCTACTGAAGAAGCAATTACTTTTAATGGCTTATCATAATCATTAAATTTATCCATATAGAAGTTATCATAATCTTCATCAGTTACTTCGCTCTTATTCTTTTTCCATAGTGGAATCATACTATTAATTGTTTCTATTTCTTTAGTATCTTTATACTTTTTCTTTTCTTCATCTACTAATTCATGATGAGTAATTTCCATTTTAATTGGAAAACTAATATAATCAGAATATTTCTTAATTAAACTTTTTAATTCATATTCATCCAAATACTTAGAATACTCAAATTCATCAGTATCTTCTTTAATAGTTAAGATAATTTCAGTACCAATATCTTCTTTCTTACACTTCTTAATAGAATAGCCATCTACACCTTCACTTTCCCAAGAATATGCTTCTTCACTATCAATACTATGTGATTTAACTACTATCTTATCACTAACCATAAATGATGAATAAAATCCTACACCAAACTGTCCAATAATATTAGCCTTATCTTCTTTAGACATTTCTTCTTTAAAAGCCAATGTCCCACTTTTTGCAATAGTACCAAGGTTAGTTTCTAACTCTTCTTTAGTCATACCACAGCCGTTATCTCTAACAGTAAGTGTACGCTTATTTTTATTAAAGTCTATTTCAATAGCTAATTTATCTCTCTTAACCTTAATTTTTTTATCAGTTAAGCTACGATAATATAACTTATCCAATGCATCACTAGCATTACTAATTAACTCCCTTAAAAATATATCTTTATTTGTATAAATACTATTAATCATTAAATCTAATAATCTCTTTGATTCAGATTTAAATTCTTGTTTTGCCATTCAAATCATCTCCTAGATTTAGTTATAGCACTCTTTTTAGCAGTTGTCAATTGTGAGTGCTAAAAATGTTAAAAAAAAAGATAGAGAAAAACTCTCTATCATAGCTATTTATTTAAACCAGAAGCAATTGTCTTTTTTAATTGCTTTGTTTTTTGATCAAATTTAATTAATTCATTTCTTTTTCTTCTTACCAATTCTTTAGCAAAATATCTAATATTACAATCATATTCTATAGCACTAATAGTTTTCTTTTTAGAACATTCCTCAAATGTCTTAAGATTCTTTTTAATATTTTCTAAACTATCTCCATCTACTATTAATCCATAATATGGTTTATAGTCTAGTTTACCTTTATCAAACATGGAAATTGAATCCATTACTAATGGTTTTTTAAAACGATATAAAAAACCATGATTATGTAAATCTATACCATAGATATTATCTCTATATTCAATTAAGTTAATAACATGATTAGCACATTTATTAATACCTCTACCCATTCCTTGATAACAGTAAAAAGGTATACTTGTTAGCTCAAATTTATTAAAGATATCTCTATGGAAATCACTAATATTACGACAACAACCTTCTCCTAAAACAACATTTATTCCCAATTTACCAGTAATTTCTTTATTACTCTCTTTATGCCTAAAAGTACAGTCATTTGATAAGTACCCACTATCTAAAATATAATTTAAAAATATTGAATACTCTAATGGATTAGTTAAATTATACTTTTCAAGTTCACTAGCTAATTCATCTAAAAATGAATCATACATAGCAATTATCTTATGATGTTTTTCAAAATCTTCAGCTTGGTCTTCTAAGTGTTCTTCTCGTAATAATCTAAATTCTTCTAGAGCTTCACTGTCTCCGTTTAGATAACGTTTTTCATTAAAAATACTTTTCATATTATCATCCCTAATTGACGACATATTATATCATATTTGTTATAAACAGTCAAAAAAAACTGGAGTTATACTCCAGTATATAGATCAATCTTTTCATCTTTATAAGCTAAGTATATTTTATTCCAAATAACACTTTCTACAAATCTAGCTTTCTTTGGATGAATTAAATACCTAACTGTTAATTCAATATGATTATCAACTATTCTAGTATATATCATAGGATCAAACTTATTGAAATACACTCTATTAGTAGTATTAACTTCATTTATTTGATTCTTCATCTTACGTGGAATACTTTTAATATCATCCAAATTATTTACTATTCTATATATTTCTTGCTTGTTTTTTGCTAAATCACTATCAAGTTTTATTTTAACAACTAATTCATCCCAAATATACTTAAATCCCTTATTAATATTTTTAACAGGAGTTGTAAAAATAATTGAATTAGGAAAAGTTACTACTACACCAGTAGATTGTCCATTTTCTTCTTTAGTAGATACTTCTAATATTTCAAACGATAGTATTGATGTATTCATAACATCACCTTTTATATCATTTACTTGAATTCTATCTTCTACTTTAAATGGCTTTTTTGTTTTGATGTAGATACCACAAAAGAAATTTACAATGACTTCTCTTAAAGCAATTGTCATAGCTGCAGATACTACTGAAATTAATGTCATCATATTTTTGATATATTCACCAAAGATTAATAATAAACAAAAAACTTCAATAATATTAGTAATTACCATTAATGATTGATTAACTACATATTCTCCTCTACCTGTCATTTTTCTTTTTATGCACCAAGTAATAATCATTTTAACTATTGTGAAGAATATTAAAGTAATAATAGTTAATAAAACAACCGAAATAATATTATAATTAATAGTTGTTACCTTACTTAAGTGTTTACAAAAATTATCAAATATTTCCATTTTTATCACCCCAATAAACCAGTATTTTAACACTTTTATATTATTTATAAACACCTAAAAGTACTTTTTTTACTAACTTTACACTTTGTTGACAAAAAAAGTAAATACTATTTAGTATTTACTCTATTTATTTCATTACTATTCATAATACTATCATATGCATTAAAGAATTCTTCATCCTTGTCACTACTCTTCTTAGACATATGCTTTTTCATTCCAACAAATTCTTTTTCGTTAACATTCATATCATTTATTGGAGTCCTCATCATAACTAAAATCATTTCTACAAGTAATGTTCTTAATGATGGATTTCCATCTTCTTCAGCCATAGATACTAGCGTTCTAGCTGTTTCTAAATCAGTATTAGCTATTGTTAAAGCAATAGGATCAGCTGTATTCATTAAGTATTTTTCTTCAAAAATAAAGCTTCTATTTATATATTGATCTACTCTATCACGTAATTCTTTTACATCAGTGAAATAATTAATTAAATCATTCAAGTCTCTTACATCTTGAAGATATTTATCTAAAGGTGTATTACTTCTTTTCAAAGTTAATTTTAAATTAGTATTTAAACCTAGTAATAAATTACTTAATCCTGATGATAATAAACGTTTATTACATTCAGTTAGTTTTTCTTTCTTTTTCTTTAACTCTTCAATTGATTCATTACCAATTGAACTCATTATTTCTGAACTTAAATTATTATATTCAACAAGCATATCAATATTTTCTCTTAATACATGTCGATAAGATAAAATATCATCACATAATTCAATTGTTTTTATATTCTTTTTCTTTTCTCTAGCAAAATTAATACATCTTTTTAAATCAATATATACTTTTTCACTTTCTAAAGCTTTATAGATAGATTCATTACTAGTTTCATCTTGAATTGCCATTAAACGTTCAAATAATAATGATGCTGAATTACCAATTAAAGATTCTTTAAAATCATTTAATAGTTCTTCATATTTATCATCAAATGGGTCTATTTGTCTATTACAATGATCTTCTATTTCATTTCTAAGTTCAGTTAGTTTTTCTAACTTTTCTTTTATTTCACGATATTCATTTATATAAATAACTTTATGATCACCATCAATTAAATTATCAAGATAAATTCTATATCCAGCAATAGACTGATTAACTACATCCAATATTTTAGCAGTATCACTACTACTAACAATATGTTTAGCAAGTTTATTTAACTTATCTATCTCTAATAAAGTTAAAGTTTGATCAACTAAAGCTCTACTAGTTTCATCTTTTACATTATTAGATTTATAAATATCTTTAAGCTTGTTTTTTAATTCTAAGTATTTATTTTGCTTTTCCATTTGTATCATTCTTTCTATTTTCTATATCATTTTTTTCCATTTTATATATTCTTATAATTGCCTTTAAACGTTCTTTTATTCCTGGAAGTAATGTAATTTCATCTAAATTAAATTCTGCCAATTCATCTAAGCTCTTAATATTATTATTTCTTAATACTGTCTTTTCATATGAAGACAAACTAAATGGATAAAACTTATCAGTATAATACATATCATCCAATAAACCTAAATCTCCATTTTGTTGTGTTTCTCTATACATTTTATCTAGCATTAAGACAGTTAAGTTATATTTAATTCCTCCTACTGTGTTAAATTGATCAACAAAATTATTAATTATTTCTAATTCTTTCATTGAAAAATCACTAATATGTTTCTTTTCCACAATATCACCTCTAAAAGTATTGGTTATTATAACATACTTCTTCAAAAAATACAATTTATCTTGTATAATATTTTTATAATGATTAAAAGAAGGTATGAATATGAACATTAAATTTGATTACAATTCACAGGTTATTATAACTTATCTATTAGTATCATTATGTGCCTGGCTTCTTAATACAATTACAAGGGGTAAAACTAATAAACTACTTTTTAGTAGCTATCGAAGTTCCCCCATAAATCCTCTTACTTATGTAAGATTATTTACTCATAGTATTGGACACAAAGATTGGAATCATCTAGTTAGTAATTTCTTATATATACTTTTAATAGGTCCAATGATAGAAGAAAAATATGGTAGTATTAATTTACTTGCTATGTTACTAATTACTTCATTAGTAATTGGTTTATATAATACTATATTTAGTAATTATACTATTCTAGGAGCTAGTGGTAATGTTTATATGTTAATAATACTTAGTTCCTTTTCTAATATTGCTGAAGGTAAAGTACCACTTACTTTAGTATTAATATTTTTATTCTATGTAACTACTGAATTAAAAGATGGATTAATTCATGGTAATAAAAAAGTCTATCATGATGGACATTTACTGGGAGCTTTATGTGGGATAGGATTTGGATTCTTATTGTTATATTATCCAAATATTTTTACAAATTTATTAAATTATGTGATAAAATAAGCGAAGGAGTGATTTTTATGAAAAAAACAATTCTTACCGGTTTAAGACCTACTGGTAATTTACATTTAGGACATTTATTTGGTGCTGGACAGAACTATGTAAAAATGCAATATGATTATGACTTCTTTTTAGAGATAGCTGATGTTCAAGCATTAACTGATAATTTTGATAATCCTGACAAAGTAAGAACTAATACATATGAAATAGCTAAAGATTTATTAGCAATTGGAATAGAACCAGAAAATGTACATCTATTTATTCAATCACAAATACCAGAAATAGCTGAATTAACAGTTTTCTATAGTAACTTAGTAACTGTATCTAGATTACAAAGAAATCCAACGATTAAAACTGAAATAGCTCAAAAGAAAGAATTATTTGGTAATGAAGGAGAAAGTATTACTTATGGTTTCTTAGGATATCCAGTGTCACAAGCAGCTGATATTACCGCATTTGAAGGTGAATTGGTTCCGGTTGGAGATGATCAAGTTCCACTAATCGAACAATGTCGTGAAATAGTTAGAAAGTTTAATTCTATTTATGGAGATACTTTAGTAGAACCAGAAGCAGTACTAAGTGAAACTACTAGAGTTAAAGGGCTAGATGGAAATGAAAAGATGGGTAAAAGTTTAGGAAATGCTATTTTCTTAGTAGATGATGATGAAACTATAAAGAAAAAAGTAATGGGAGCTTTAACTGATACTAATAAAATTAAAAAAGATGATCCAGCTAATCCAGATGTATGTATGGTTTATTACTATCATAAATTAGTAAATAACGAAGAAAATACTAAGAAGATATGTAGTGAATGTAAAAAAGGTGAACGTGGTTGCGTAGCTTGTAAGAAAGAGCTTATTGAAGCTATGAAAGAATTCTTGCAACCAATCAAAGAACGCAGAAAATATTATGATGATAATCCTGAAGAAGTAGATAGAATTCTAAAAGAAGGTACTGATGCAGCAAAGAAAAAAGCTGAAGAAACGATGAAAAAAGTACGTAAAGCAATGAAAATAGACTATTATGATTAGTCTATTTTTTTATTGTAAAACAATTAATTATTAAGCCAATAAAAAAACATAAACAGATATAATTAGTAAAAATAAATTCTAAGTATTCTAAAAAAGTATAACCAAAAGAAAATAAATTTAAATAAAGAATTATAAATGTTAAACCAACTACCATTAATAAAAAACTAATTATAAAGGTAATTATTCTTATCATAGTAATTAATATTCAAAGAAAAAGAACTTTATTCAAGTTCTTTTTTCTTATCAGTTAATTTATTAACATCAACTTTATTAATACTATCAAACTTTTTAGATATCTTCTCAGTAGTAATATAAACATTTTCTACATCTTTATTAACTGTTTGAATGCTATGAGCTAACTTATCCCATCTTTCTTTATAACGAGAAAATTCAATACCTAATTTATTTAATTCTTCATGAATAATTGATGTATATTTATCTCTTTCAATGTTTTTAATAATCATTTCGATTACTGTTAAAGTTGATATCAAAGTAGTTGGACTAGTAATCCAAACTTTTTTCTTATAGGCATAGTTAATTATTTCAGGATGATAAGCATTTATTTCAGCAAAGATTGCTTCTGCTGGTAAGAAGAGAATCGCTTGATCTGTAGTTTCTCCAGGAATAATATATTTTTCACTAATTGCATCAATATGCTTTTTCATATCCTGCTTAAACTTCTTTTCATATGCATCTCTTACATCACTAGCTAATTTTTTATCAACCATCATTTGATAATTTTCTAAAGGAAATTTAGAATCAATACAAATAGTACCTAATGGTTCAGGTGCAAATAATACTGAGTCAGCAATTACTCCAGTACTTAATGTATATTGTAACTGATAAATATCATCATTCTTTTCTCCAAAGACATTTACTAGAATATGCTTTAAATTAACTTCTCCAAAGATACCTCTAGTCTTCTTATCAGTTAAAATACTTTGTAAACTTACAATATCAGTAGATAAACTATCTATCTTCTTTTGAGCTTCATCAATCTTAGATAATCTTTCAATAACATTCATAAAAGTCTTATTAGTCTTCTCAAAATTTTGATCAAGTCTTTCATTTACTTTATCATTAATCATCATTAATCTCTTTTCCATTTGAGCATTCAACTTATTAAAATCATCACTAAAGTTACGACTAATATCAGTTTTAAAGTCTCCCATTTCTTTCATCATATTAAGCTCTAATTTACCTAATCTTTCAGTAATATGAGCCTCATTAATATTTTTAAATAATGATATTACTCCAATTATAATTAAAATTACTAATAAAATTATAATAATTAAATCAATCATTTCAACACCTCTACTCTATTTCAAATTTTTTATTTATTATCTTAGATATAATATAAGCAACTATTAAAGCCATTACAATAAAGATAATTGATTTTAAATCAGTAATACTTTCTATTATACTTTTACCAATATATCCCCAAAATATTATAGTAAACATTTTTCCTATTAAAATAGCTGCGATAAATTTTTCTTTTTTCATTCTTGTTAAGCCACATAAAATATTAACCAAACAAGATGGTGTAAACGGTAAAGTAATTATTAATACTAAACCTGAAAAAGTAATTTTATTAAATTTATCAAAACCCTTTTGAATTTTATTTATTGTCTTCTTATTAAGAAGTTTTTCTGTTACTTTTTCTTCAATAAAAGTAAATAGTAAATAACATAAAAAGCTTCCTAATGAAGTAGCTAACCAAGATATTAATATTCCAATAAAGAATCCAAAAGCATTTACATTTAAAGCTACAAAAACACTTAAAGGTAGTATTGGAATAAAACATTCAATAAAAACAATGAAGAAACCAAAAAGGATTCCTCCTGTGGATATAAAACTAGTACTATATTCAATAATAGTATTTATAATATCCAAATAACCACCTTCTTGTTTTATTATAGTATAATTCTATAATCTTCTCAAGTAATTATTATAACCACCATCTAGATTAATAACATCATAACCTAAGCTTTTTAATTTATTTACTAATATAAAACTTCTCTTACCATAATCGCAATAAATATAATATTTTTCATCTTTCTTTAAATATTTATGATAATTAATTAACAACTCATAATAATTAATATTTATAGCATTTGGAATATGTCCTTTTAGATAACTATTCTTACTTCTAATATCAATTATATTATGTAAATTTCCATTTAATAACATAATCCACCTCCTATAATATAAGATGTAAAAAAAAGAATCTATTTCATAATAGATTCCTATCTTATTTTATATGGCTTTTCTAAAGTACCTTTTCCACTTTTATATAAAACTTTACTATTTAAGTAGATAACTGGTCTTACTCCAATATAATTTGAAGCAACAGCACTTACTATTTTTCCACTTTGATTAATTTGATATACTTGTGAACTATCATCTTTATCAGCAGTAGCTAACCACCAACCTGTAACTTTTGATAAATAATTATAATTCTTACAAGTTTTAGAAATAGTCATTTTACAATTTGGATCTAAACTAGCATTCATATATTCAGCTACTGTTAGTAATCCTAATTTTTGATTTGGTACTTTTTGAGCACATTCAATTGAATTATCTTTTCCTTCACTCTTTTGACTACGTTTACCTACACATAAATCAAAAGCTACCATTCTTGTCTTATCTTTTTTTGAAAGAGGATTTTCATCATCAGCTTCTTCAGTATTAGGTTTATCATAAATAGTATTTAAATAATCATGTATACGACTAACACTATATTGATTAATACCTGCTTCATAACCCTTTTTCTCATTATAACGGTTATCCCATTCATTACCATATCCAATTCGATCATTAGATATTAAAACGATGTTATTAGTAGAAGTTATTTTAACAATTCTCCATAAATTATTATCTAATTGAACATAATTATTAACATCTTCTCCTCGATATACATAACTACCATTACTTGCATATAAACCATAACCAGCAGTTACTATATTTTCACCATCAATTAGCTTTTTATAAAACTCTACAGTAGCATAATTATCTCCACAATTTAAATATGGAGTATATAAATATTCACCACCAGCTAGTTCAACTTGAACAGTACCAGAACAAGTAACTCCTTCTTCAGTATATTCAGACAATTCTTTCATTCTACCTTCAGCAACCAAGTTACTTGAATCTATTTCAATAATACTTCCTTCATTTTGAGGTAAACTTTCAGGATGATCTTTAAAATAACCTTTAGCAGCATTCTTTAAAATTGTTTCTATATCAGAATACTTATATACCTTAGGTGACATATTAGAAATAACAAATAAAATAACTAATAATAAGATAGTAATTAATAAAATTATTCCTACAAATCTAAACATTTTACTTCTAGCAGCAGTAGCACTAGAATAGTTTTTATCATCTATAAGATCATCTTCACTTAATTGTAAATCATCATCTTCTACAACTTCTTCTGTTTCATCTTTAGTATCATTATCTAACTTATCTTTCAAACTCATGATTTATCTCCTTTCTAGTTATCAAAGAAATCATCAAAGAAATCATCTTCTTCAGTTTCATCATCTAAGCTCAAATTAGCTGAAGGCTTAGGTTCCTTTTGTTCAGTAATCTCTTCAATACTATTTTTTTCTTCTTTAGGTAATTCAATATTGGTATCAAGCTTTTCAATATTGCTATTCTCTTCTTTCTTTTCCTCTTCTTTAGCTCTTTTTTCTTCAGCTTCAAGTTCAGCAATTTTAGCATCAATCTTTTTAACCAATTCATCAACATCAAAACCTAAATCATCTGAATTATCTTCTTCTACTTTTTCTACACTAGGTTCTGCTGTTTTAAATGGATTAAATCCAATATCAGTAGATTCCATTTCTCTCTTAAAAGTTTCAAAATCAGGTATTCTAGATGCTTTAGAAGGTACCTTTACATCTTCTTCCTCAACTACAGGTTGTCTGCGTAAGAAAGTTGGAATTTCAGGAGGTACTTCACGTTCACGATTTTGCTCCCTAATTGCACGTAATTCTGGTGGCAACTTTTCAGCAAAAGGATTACCAAGCATTCCTCCACCCGCAGTTTCATTATCATGTTCATCAGCTGCATTCATCATTTCCAATAATTTCTTCTTCTTTTGATTTTTTACATATTCTTTTATATCAAAAGTATGAACTATTTCTTTTTTACGACTAGGATACTTAGCTGGTGGATATTTAGCTCCCCAGTTAAGTTTAAAATACGGAGTAAACTTTGTTTTAAATGGTTGTTTTCTCATACGTAGGATAATTACTTCAAATTGTTTCATTCTTTGTAAATCAGAAACTGTAACTAATGGTGTTGAAGCTGTCTTATCATCTTTCTTAGACTTTTCTTCACCACACATCTTAGATATTTCTTCTAAGGCTTTTAATTCTGTCGTAATCAAATAAATAATATTACCACAGTTACCTCTGATTGTTTCAGCTTCTTCTTTACCATATACATCATCTAATTGAGCAAAGTTCTGAATAATCATTGTAAATCTAATTGCTCTTGAACGAGCAGCAGTAATCATTGTTGTAACATCTTTTAATGGCGGCATATTAGCAAACTCATCAAGTAAGAAATTAGTTCTAACTGGTAATTTTCCACCATGTCTTTGAGCTACTCTAATTAATGTTTCATAAATTTGTTTTAATAAAATTGTTACTAATGAGTGATATGTTTTCTTTTCATCTTGAATAACGATAAAGACAGCAGTTGGCTTTTCTCCAATACTCTCTAAATCAATATCACTATGACTTAACATTTCAGATAAATTTTCACGAGAAGCAAATAATTTAACTTTTTGCTTAAATACTGATAAGATACTACCTTTAGTTTCACTAGGAGCCATAATAGTACTTGAAGCATTTATAGCTGCAGCACTATTAGGATCTTTTCCAGCAAAATACTCTTTTATATATGTAGATCCACCAAATTTCTCTTCACCAACAGTAGTAGCAAGAGAAATACTATTAATATTTATTTCTTCTTCCTTAGCGTCTTCAAATAAACCAAGTGCCACTCCAGAAAAATAATCTGCTGAAGTCTTTTCCCAGAATGGATCAGCATTCTTATTAGAATCATCATATAAGATATTTAAAGCTAAGTCATCCAACAACTCAATAGCTTTATCTTGATTACCAGATTTATACATTTGATATGGTAAAGACATTGGATTCCAAGCATTACCATTTTGTGGATCACGGAAATTTAATAATAAGATTTGATATCCACGAGCTCTAAGCATATTAGAAGTCTTTTCATAAATTTCACCTTTAGGGTCCGTAATAATCATTGATTCTTTAGCTTTAGCTAAACTATGAACCATTGGTAATACGACTGTTTGAGTTTTACCTGAACCAGTAGCACCAATTACTAATGAATGATATTCACCATTATCAACCCACATCTCTTGTTCATTAATCATCAATGGAACTCCAGCTGCTTTAGAACTTTTCATATTAATTTCAACACGTTCTAATTCTTCCTGTATTTCTTTGGCTTTTGCCCATCTAGAATATCCTTTATCTTTTCTAGCTGCTCTAATTCCAATACCTTCTTCTCTTTCAAAGAACATTGAGCTAACACTAGCAAACAATCCTAATAATACTAATAAATATAAAGCAATTGTTGATAAAATCATATCTGGAGCAAGAGCAGGAAAAGGATTTATTCCAGCTAAATGTCCTTCTGAAGACATTACATGTAAATTAGACACTATTAAAGCAACTATAAAAAACAAAAATCCAGCAAAAACACCAAAAATAGTTAAATCTTCAGGATCTGCTCTAAATCTAAACTTCATACTATTCCCTTCTTTCTCTCATATATTATAACTTAACTTTTGAAAACTGTCATTATTTATTGATTAGAAATTAATATTTTAAATTCCTCTCCATCAAAATTATATAGCATATCAATTCTACCTAAATTACTATATTGATCACAACTAACTATTAATTCATCGACTTTATCATCATCAGCATCTATAAAAGTTATTATATTAGGTACACAACCAGCATAAGCCTTGTAATCCCTAACATCATCATATAAATAATATATTTGTTCATTCTTTACCATAAACACAAATGAAAATATTCTATTGGGATGCTTACCCATACTAAAAACATTACTGATAACATAGAAATTTTCTTCCATTCCATCTCTATCTATATCAACACTAGTTTTATAAGCTGTCGTATAATCATTTTCTAAAGGTAACCCTTTTTCAGATAAAACTGCATTAACATATTCATCATTAGTTAAATCTTCTTTAATAAAATCTGTTACTTCTATATCATAATTCGACTTATAAGCATACCAAACATCATTAGTCATAATAGCATTTTTATCATCATCAAAAATATACCAAATATCATCGTGCCATAAATTATAAGAACCTATATTTTTATTGCCTTCAAAAACATGGTATTTTTGCCAATTCAATTCAGCATATTTTTCATTATCCTCAACACGCATCCATTTGTTTTTTTGATAAATCCAAGTGGTATTATCACCAACAACTAGAGCTGTTTCATATTTTTCTCTCTTTATAGAATCTACCCCATATAAGAGAAACATTACAATACCAAATCCTAATACTAAAACTATTAAAAATACATATATTTTTTTCATAATTTCACCTAACCAACCTTAAATAAATTCAATGTTTTTGTACTTTGAGGAGTATATTTACCACTACCCCATAAGTCAGTAATATTAGTAGCTGGATCCATTACTTTAATGGAATTGCCATTTACAGTATCAATAGCAACCCAGTGTTGACCACTAGTTGATACTTCAGCAGCCATAAAATATCCTTGACTTTGATAATTTCTAATTGTATTAAGTTTTTGTTCTCGACTCATTCCTCGTAAGTCTATTTGATTAACCCATCTAAATGATGGTGCTGCTTTACTGATTGGTGCATATGATAAGTTTCCATCACCATCAAATCCACCATTATTATTTAAAAATTGGACAAAAGTACCAGGATTAAAGTTAGGTACACTTGTTTGTACTCCACTCTTAGCAATTAACATTGCAACAGAAGTAACTAAGCAACCTATTTGTCCAATGGTTCTGCCACTATTACCCATTTTAACATTAGACCAAGGTTGACCAGCTTGTTTCCAATTGGCAAAAGCTCCAAAGGAAGCTGATCCGCAATTAGTCATAGCTCCTGCAGTACAAGATGCTTTTTTAACATCAGTTGCTCCATAATTTCTATTTCCTTGATTATATACTTGCAAAAGTATTTGCTTATAAGTTAAACCTTGTTTAGCTAATGATATCATTTTATTTTGTTCTGTTTGAGTATAACCACTGTAAATTATATAACCTTTATCATTAGTAAGTACTTCTCCACTAGTTTGGTTTAGATAAGTACGAAGTGGCGAAGTCTGTGATAATGGTTGTCTTGAAAAACCTTTGTTATGACTAGTTCCACTATAAATTTGTCCCCATTGTCCATTAGTTCCAGAGCAACCTTTATCAGGATTACAGAAAACTTGATCCTGGGTACAAGCAGCAGCTTGTAAAACCCACTGATTAGATTCTTGTTTTAGCGTTCTCCAACCACCCATATCAGCATGTCTAGCTAAAATATAACTTCTAGCTGCGACCATTTGTGCTTTGATAGCTTCTGGTGGAGAATCAGGTCCTATTTCTTGATAAGCTACACCTAAAATATAAGTTTCAAAAGGAATCAATGATTCTCCTTCTAGAGGTTTTCCAAAAGTACCACCATAATTATGACCATTAGCAGTACCACACTGCATTAATCTAACATATAAATTTGATACTTGAATATTTTCAGTTACATTACCTTTACTTTTAATATAATATCCCTTAATATCGTAAGAACAAGTACTTGGTCCAGCACATCCAGCATAAATATTTACTGGTTCTTCACCTATAAAAGCATAATAATCACTATCTTTTTTTATAACACTATCAGCCATTACTTCACGACTCTTTTGTGATGAAGATGGTAAATATTTAGGAAAGATATTATTTTTTAAATTGTTCTTAAATGTTTCTTCGTCATAAATACCACCATTTAACATAGCATTAGCTATATCTCTAATATCACTTTCAGACATAGAATCATAGTCTATCTTAGCACCATTTGTCTTTAAAACTTGATAAACAGCCACTATTTTTAAGGCATCTATCTGTTGCCCTTTAGCTAAAAAGTCTAATTCAACATCATTTATTCTTTCATAAAATTCTCGCTGTTCTTTACTCGTAGCAGTATAAGTAATATTACCTGTACTTCTTCCTGTACTACTGCTAAAACCAAGTTGATCATTGTTATCATCAAGAATACCTAACACTGATGAAATAACAGCAATTATAACAATCACAATAAGCAAGGCGCCTAAAATTACTCCAGCAGCAATAATTATCATTTTAATTCTTTTTATTTCTGCTTGAACTTTTTCCAAGGGTCCATCTTTTTTATTATTTCCTACTTTAGGTAATAAATCACTTGGTTTTGTTGAACCGCTTTCTTTATTCTCACTATTTTCTTTATTTTCACCATTTTCAGTTTTTGATTTTTCATCTTGTTTAGAATCAGAAGAAGAAGAACCTTTCTGTTCTCCTCCCGATTCTTTTTCATTTGAATTTTGATTTTGATTTTCAGCATTTCTTCGAAGAAAATTTTTCTGTACTATATCCTTAATTCTAGAATTATTATTTCTTCGATCTGCTAATCCCATTACTTTTTCAGCAGGCGAATTTCTCAAAGCATTACCTAACTTTTTACTAACTTTTCCTCCAGTTACTTTATCTCCAAGTTTAATTGCTGTTCCTGCTGCTTTTGCATAAGGATTGGCTGAATGTTGTGCAACATCGGCTGCATTTTGTACCATTTCAGTATTTCTTTGATCTTTAGCAGCTCTATCAGAATCATTTCTACCATTTCTTCTATTAGCTTGATATGCCACAACATCACCACCTAACCATCACCACCTAACTTCTATTCTAGAATCCTCCTCCACTACCGAAGGAATCTAGTTCTTCTTGTGTAACTGCAACATTTATTCTCATTCTTCTATGTCCACAAACAAACAAAGCTTCTCCTTGAGAATAATGTTTAATACTTTCTTTTTCACTTTCATTTAAATCAATTAATAATGATAAATCCTCAACAGCTTGTTTCTTAAGACCCATTACAAGGTAATAAGAAGAGTTATCAAAAATAGCCTTACCTTGTGTAATAACAGCTGGATCTGAGAAATCACTTGGTTGTTGAGTAATAATTACTGTACCAGTATTATACTTACGAGCACGTCTTTGAACTTGAGCCAAGAAATCAGCTCCTAAAGCATTATTATCTCCTAATAAAACATGTGCTTCGTCAACCATTAAAACTGTATCAACATTGAAGTCTAAACATAGACCCCAAGCATACTTTAATACACTAAAGAATAAAGCATTTTTAATAGTTGAATCACTATTCATTAATTCTTTAATATTAAATACCATGAAGTCACTACCTTTAGTGATAGTAGTATGTCCATCAAAATAAAATTTTAATTCATTAACAATTGGTCTAACTTTTAATTCAAGTTTTTCCATTATTTCTCTTTCTTGAGTTTGCTCAGTCATAGACATAAGTCTTCCTTTAATAGTTGCATATACATCACTAAATGTTGGATAATCTTCTGAAGTATATCTTGAAAAATCAGAAGTAAAATCTATTCCAAAACGTCTATATGTATCTTGAACTATTTCTGAAAACATTGTTAAAACAGCTTCTTCTATTGAAGGATCATAGTATTTCATAAATGCTTTTAAGAATTGTAAAGTTCTAGTTAAAACTGTATAACCTAAACCTTGTTTTATTTCTTCTTCATCAGCATCAATAACTATTTCAAGGGGATTAATAAGTCCAAATTCTCCACCTTTTCCAATATCAACAGTATCTCCACCATAAGCACGAGTTAAATCTCTAAACTCATCTTCAGGATCGATTATAACTATTTGACATCCATTACGTATATGAGTTCTAAGTAATAATTTAGCTGCAGTAGATTTACCTGAACCAGATGTACCTAGAATAATCATATTAGCATTATTTCTATTAGTTTCTTTACGTATTTTATATAAAAATTGATTGAATAAAATTACTCCTCCAGAAAAATCAACTCCAAGTAATGTAGATAATCCTGGATCCTTAATACTATCAAAGATAAATGGATACATAGCTGAAATAGTAACTGAAGGAATTGGAGTACCAATTCTTGATTCTAATTCTTGAGTATCTTTTTCTGAGAAAATTGGAATAATTGATTTTAAAACTTTTTCTTGTTCAAATCTTAAAGAAATAGCACGTAATTCCATTGAATCAAGATAGTTTTTAACGTTTAATTTCTTTAATTCTAATTCTTCTTTAGTATTAGCAGTAATCATAATATGCATTTGAAAATCAAAGATTCTTGCTTGAGATCCTGCTAACATAGAAGTAAAATATTCCAAACTTTCAGCATCTTGTCTAATTCTTTCACGAAGAGTTTGATCTCTTTCATTCTGATATCTTTCTTTTAATTCAGCAACTTGTTTATTTAACATCTTTGCCATATCGGCCCATGGTACCGGAATATGCTTAACAACAACTTTAATTCCAGACATATTAGTAAGTGTTGATAAATATCCTGGCATGATGTATTTAGGATAAGAAACAACTGTTAAAATAGTTGCATATTTATCACTAATAACAAAATCACTATGATTGAAATGTAATCCTTTAGGTGCCAATTGTCCTCTTAAACTTGTACTCATACAGGCATCACCGTTCCAAACTCAGTAGTATTACCACCATTTAAGAAATTCTCTAGAATTAATCTTAAATCAGAATTACTAATTTGTGCTGCATTAAGTCCACAAGTAGCAAGTCCATTAATCATTTGACGAACTCTCTTTTGAACTTCATCAGCATTTTTACTTCTAAACATAAAGTAATATTCAGTATCAACAATATTATTACTAATAAATGTTTCACCCTTATCAATATCTTGCATAATTAATTTACGAATAGCTGGTGAATTAGTTTCATTAAGCAATAATTGCATTTGTGACATATAAACAGAAATATCAACTGGTCTATCTGCAACAACTAACCAGAATTCATAATCAATTGTATTGTAAAAATTTCTAAGTCCTATCAAAATATTATTTTGAGTATCAGGGTCCAAAATAAAGATATTTCTAGGAGCAATTTTTACACCGCTAACTTTATAATTATCTTTAGTGATAATCATATTATTTTGAATGGCTCTTACAGGTAACCAATCTTCTGTAAAGCCACTACCACTACTTCCTTTTTTTGTCGCCACTTTTATAACACCAACCTTTCCATCTATACTTTTGACGATTAGTCAAAAATTCATAAGCTTCCACTATTACATTTAACATATTATGATAGTTTGGAACCGGCATTACTAAAAAACCAGTAATAAGCGCAGGTGCCAAACCAATAATAACAGATATAATATCATCAAATTGAAGGAATGCGAGTAATACAAGTGAAACTAGTATTCCTGAACTAAATAATATTAAATCAAACTTTCTAAACCATCCTAATATCAATTGTCCTCTTTTAGTATTAGCTGGTATTAAATATTGATCATACATCTATTATCACACTCCTTTTTATTTATTTCCTGTTTGCCTATCATTTTGTCTTCTCATGATTTGCTTCATATCAGTTTCCGCCTCTGTTATTTGAGACTTAACATCTCCCATAGCAGTTTTTACTCCAACGGCTACAACATTATTATTTTCTACCACATCAGCATAAGTACCACCAAAATCAACTTTTGCTACAGAAGCAGAATGCCTTGCAACTGCCAAGGCATTTCGAGCAGTTCCTTC
>CADBCT010000003.1 GCA_902793315.1 uncultured Erysipelotrichaceae bacterium | reverse complement strand
ATGGATGATGTTTTAGTTATTCCAGTTAATATGGCAGGTCTTCCAGGACTTGGTATTCCAGTAGGATTTGATAAGAATCATATGCCTATTGGTATGCATATCATTGGTAATAAGTTTGAAGAAGCTGAAATGTACCGTTTAGGTAGTTTCATTGAAGATAAATTAAACTTAGATTTAAATCCGAAAGGAGGAAAATAATATGAGTAAGTATATTCCAACTATTGGTATTGAAGTACACGTAGAATTAAAGACTAATACTAAAATATTTTCTCCTTCAATTAATGGATATGGCCAAATGGCTAATTCATTAACTAATGAGATTGACCTAGGTTATCCAGGAACATTACCTACATTAAATGAAGAAGTAATTAATTTAGGTATTAAAGCAGCTACTATTCTTAATTGTAAGATTAGAAAGCAAATGTTTTTTGATCGTAAAAACTATTTCTATCCAGATAATCCAAAGAATTATCAAATTACTCAAAATAGAACACCTATTGGGTATGATGGCTATGTAGAAATAGATGATAATGGAGTAAAGAAAAAAATCTATATTGAAGAAATGCATATAGAAGAAGATACATGTAAGAGTACTCATAGAAAAGATAAAACACTTCTTGACTTCAATAGAGCAGGAGTACCTCTTATAGAGATAGTTACTAAACCATGTATGACTACTAGTACTGAAGCTAAATTATACTTAGAAAAACTAAAAGAATTATTATTTTATGCTGATGTTAGTGATTGTAAGATGGAAGAAGGTTCAATGAGAGCAGATGCTAATGTTTCAATTAGAAAGAGTGAATCTGATCCATTTGGTGCTAAAGCAGAAATTAAGAATATTGGTTCTATTTCTAATGTTGGATTAAGTATTGAAAAAGAAATAGAAAGACAAGCTAAATTATATGATGAAGGAAAGACTTTCAAAGAACAAACGAGAAGATTTGATTCTAAATTAAATGATACTGTTCTAATGAGAGTTAAAGAAACAGGAAATGACTATCGTTATTTCCCAGAACCAGATATTCCATTTGTAATTATTACAGATGAAATGATTGATAATGTTAAAAAAACTATTCCAATGTTACCTGATGAAAGAAGAGAAGTATATAAAAACTTAGGAGTATCAGATATTAATACTACTAAATTAGTTCAAAATAGAAGTCTTAGTGATTACTTCAATGAATTATTAAATGAAAAGACTAATTTCCAAATAGCTAGTAATTTATTATTAGGTGATATTTCAGCTTATTTAAATAAGCATGAAAAGCTTATTACTGATACTACTCTTACGAAGGAAAGATTTTTAGAATTAATTAAATTAATGGATGATAAGACTCTAACTAGTAAGAATTTAAAAGATATTTTAGATGATGTCTTAGAAAGTAATAAGAATATTACTGAGATTATGAAAGATAAAGGTATTGAAAATATTACTGATGATAAAGAGATTAGAGAAGTTATTAAAAGAATAATTAATGATAATCCTGAAAGTGTTAATGACTATAAAAATGGTCATGATAGAGCTATTAAATACCTTATGGGACAGGTAATGAAGGAAACTAGAGGAAAAGTTAATCCGGGAGTAGCAATGGAAATTTTAACTGAAGAATTGAATTAATTCAGATTGAAAATGATTAGTACATAGTGTATAATAAAATAGACTAGGATGTGATAATATGAAGTTTATAAAGAAGCATATGAGCTTAGTAATAGCAATAGTAATATTTATTCTTGTTTTTGTTGGATTTTTAATTTTAAAGAATGTTTTCTTTCCAAGCGAAGCAAAAGCAATTTATGGAGATCGTTTAGAGGGAAGAGATAAAGTAGAAATATCTGATGCTACAAAGAATAAAGTTAAAGATAAATTAAAAGAAAAAACATCAAAAGTAGAAGTTAGAGTTGCTGGTAAAATAATTTATATAGATATGACAGTAACTGGAGATGTTAATGTAGCTACTGCTAAAGATCTAGCAAATCAAGCTTTAGATGAATTTTCTGATAAAGAAAAATCTTTCTATGATATACAAGCCATTATATCTAGTGATACTAATACTACTCAATTTCCGATAATTGGTTATAAGCATCATGGAAAGACTGCTTATGTATGGACTAAAGACAGATAAAAGTGAGGAGTTAATATGAAAAAGAGATTATTAATAATTATCCCTATTGTCATAGCTGCAGTCGCTTTTTTCTTTGTTTATCGTTACTATAATAAAGAAGATAAAACAACAACATTAACTGTTAATGAAAAGAGATGGGTTGAGAAGAATAAAGATCAAGCTTATGACTTTGAAGTTGTAAATGACTACCCTTTATATGGACTTAATGGAGAAGGAGTTATTTTTGACTTTTTAGATGATTTTGAAAAGAAAATAGGAGTTACATTTAATAGAATTCCATATTTAAAATCTTCTGAACCTACAGGAGAAGCATTTAAAATAAGAATTTTAAGTAATGATGAAAAATTAACTAAAAATGACTTGTTCTTATTCAATGATAACTATGTCGCAGTAGGAAAAGAATATCGAAGAATTAATCATATCGATGATATGAAAAATATTAAATTTGGTGTATTTGAAAAAGATTCTGAAGAAATAGGATTTTATTTAAAGAGTGGAACTAATTTATCATATAAAACTTATAATAGTATTGAGGATTTATATAAGGGCTTAGATGCTGGGGAAATTAATATGATTATTGTTCCAAATATAATGTATTTAGATTATACAATTCAAAAAGATAAATATCATATTAATTATTATTTTACTGAAATGAAGAAACAAATAGTTTTAACTTTAAGTAAAGATGAAAAAGAATTAAATGCTATTGTAACTAAATATTATAATAAGTGGAGACAATTGAATTATATTGAAGAATATAATGCTGCATATCTTAATTATTATTTAGATAAAAATAAGCTAAGCGCTAAAACTAAAGCTAAATTAATATCTAAAAATTATGTTTATGGTTATGTAGAAAATCCTCCATATGAGCAAAAAGTAAATGGTCATGTTGCTGGTATAGCTGGAGAATATATTGATAGAGTAGCAAGATTAGCTGATATTAATTTTAAATATAAGAAGTTTAATAGTAAAAAAGAATTAAAGAAAGCAGCAGAGAAGGGTAAAATAGATGTTTATTTTGACTATTATAATTATAGTAATGATGAATATCTACCTACAGTGTCTACTTTTATAGAAGATTATGTAGTGCTTGGAAGACAAGAAGATAATCATATAGTTAATTCATTTGAAAGTTTAAAGAATCAGAATGTTGCTATGTTAAATGGTGATTCACTATATAATTATTTTTCTAATAATTCTAGAGCTAATATTAAAGAATTTAGTAATATAGATAAATTAGTTAAGGATGCTGGTAGTCGTTTAATCATAGTTGATAAAGAAATTTACTCATATTATCAAAATAATAAGTTTAAGAAATTAAAATTATTATATACAGATACTATGATGAATGATTATAAGTTCATGGTAAAGAGTAATAATGAAGCGTTCTATGATTTATTTAATTATATTATTAATACTAATTCTTATTATAATTATCGTAATTCTGGAATAGAGAACTTAAAAGCTTCTATCTTAGAAGAATCAAGCTTACAGCAAGTATATACTATTGTATTAATACTTATCTTTGTTCCGTTAATTGTTTTAGCTTTAATTTATTTATTCTTTAAAAAGAAGAATCAAAAGAAAAAAGTTAAAATAACTGATAGACAGAAGTATACTGATATGTTAACTTCATTGAAGAATAGAAATTACTTGAATGTTAAAATGCGTGAATGGGAAGATTGTGAAGTATTCCCTCAATCAATTGTTATGGTTGACTTAAATAATGTTAAATACGTAAATGATAATTATGGTCATGAAGAAGGAGATCAGTTAATAATTAAAGCTGCTAGTATTTTAGTAAATACACAATTAGAAAACAGTGAAATTATTAGAACTGATGGTAATGAATTCTTAATTTATTTAATTGGTTATAGTGAAAGACAAATAAGTACTTATACTAAGAAATTAACTAAGGAAATGAAGAGTCTTCCTCATGAATTTGGAGCAGCAGTTGGATTTAGCATGATTACTGATGAAATTAAAACACTAGATGATGCTATCAATGAAGCTACATTGGAAATGATTACAAATAAAGAAGATTATAAATAAAAAGGTGATTGTATGAAAAAAGCAAGAGAGCTAATAATAAAAGTATTCAATTTACTGATGAAACCAGAAATGAGAATATTACCAGGCCATCTTGCTTTTTATCTTGTTATGACTATTATTCCATTACTTGCTTTATTAGTAACTTTAGCTGCTGCACTTTCTATTTCAATGGATACAATAAGAGTGTCATTAGCTGATACTATTCCTGAAGGAGTACTTAGTATTTTAGATGGAATAGTTGCTGGGAATGGAATTAATTTTAATATTATAGTCTTTTATTTTTCAGCCTTCTTACTAGCATCTAATGGTACATATTCAATGATTAATATTTCTAATGAAATATATAAATTAAAACCTAGAGATGTTATTTCTAGAAGATTGAAAGCTATTTTAATGATTTTTATCTTAGTAGGTTTATTCTTATTCTTAATATTAGTTCCAATCTTTGGAAGTACATTATTTGAAATAATTAGAGCATCTACTGGTAATGGAGAGACAATTACTTTCTTCCAGAAGATGTTAATTATATTAAAATATCCATTTATATTAATTGTTTTATATATAAATATTAAGTTAATGTATGTAATAGCTCCTGATGGAGAAATATCATCACAGACTACTAAAATAGGAGCTGCTTTTACAACAATTGGTTGGATATTAGCTACTGAAATATTTGCTTTTTACATTGATAAATTTGCTAGATATGATGTTTTCTATGGAAGTATCTCAAATATTTTAGTATTACTATTGTGGGTTTATTTATTAGCTTATATTTATGTCTTTGGAATGGTTATTAATGCTAGTGAATATAAAAATGAAATGAAGAAAGAAGAGAAGAAACCTAAAGTAGAAGAATCATAATAAGAGTTTTATAAAAAACATCTAGTCTAAAGACTTAGGTGTTTTTTTGTAAACATCTAGTTCCTATTAAATGTATATTTATAAATGTATAATGAATATAGGAGAATAGGTATGATAATAGATAAAGATAACATAATTTTTTTTGGTTATTCTAATAGTAGGCTTAGGATTAGGCTATGCCTATATTAATAGTGACTTAAATATTAATGGTACTGCTCAAGTAAATAGTACTTTTGGAACTAGTAATTGTGTTAATTATTCTTCTTTTGTCCATTGTAGTGTATCAGGCTTGGAATCCTATGCAGATAAGATGGGCAATGTCTATGCGAATGATTTTAGTTGGACTTGCACAATTTCTAGTGAAGGCGGCTCTTCTTACTGTGATGAAAATAATGTTGGATAGTTGATTTGGACCTCTATTTTTAGAAATCTATAAGTAACTATTTATTAGTTACTTTTTATTTGTAGCTATGTACTATATATTAAAAATATGCTATAATTAATTAGCGAGGTTATAAATATGAAAATAGTTAAAAATGCATTTAAACGATTGAAAAAGAATGTTATAAATAGAATTAAAGTTATTAAAAGAGATCACTTAATAAGAAAGTATTTTAGTGATAATGTTTTATTTCTTACTTTTGTAATTACAGGAGTTTTAAATTCTACTATTTTAAGATTCTTATGTATGCATTCAGTTGAAAATTATTTATCTTGGAAAGCAATTTTAGCTGATACTATTGTAGTTACAGCAATTGGGGCTTTTGGATATTTTATAAAACCAAAAGATCGTTTTATCTATTATTTTGGCTTTTGTATATTTTTAACAGCTATTTGTATGATTAATTCAGTTTATTATACTTTTTATACCTCATTCGCATCAATTTCAATGCTATCATTAACACAATATATTGGTGATGTTGGTGATGCAGTCGTTGAAAATGTTTTGCAACTAAAAGATTTAGTTTATATTATTAGTCCGTTAATACTAATAGGAGTTCACTTAAAGCTTAAAAAGAAAAATTATTATAAAAAGGTTGAATTGAAAACTGAAAGAAGAAAACTAGCTTTTAAAACTCTTTCTGTTTCTGGAGTTCTATTAGTTATTTTCTTATTAACGTTATCATCATTAGATATTTCTAGATTCTTTAAACAATGGAACAAAGAGTATATTGTTATGAGATTTGGTATTTATGTATATCAAGCTAATGATTTAGTGGCTTCTGTACAACCTAAAGTTAATGCTATGTTTGGTTATGACAAAGCTAGTAAAGAATTTAATGATTATTTTGCTGAGGTTCCAGATAAAGCAGAAACTAATCAATATACAGATATTTTTAAAGGAAAGAATGTTATTGTTATTCATGCTGAAAGTATGATGACTAATGTTATTGATTTAAAATTTAATGATCAAGAAGTAACACCTAATTTGAACAAACTAGCTCATACTGGAATGTATTTTAATAATTTTTATTCTCAAGTTAGTGTAGGTACTAGTAGTGATTCAGAATTAACATATAATACATCACTAATGCCTACTAAGAGTGGAACAGCTTTTGTTTCTTATTCTAATAGAAAATATATTGGTATTCCGACTTTATTAAATGAGCAAGGATATTATACTTTTAGTATGCATGCTAATAATGCTGATTTTTGGAATAGAAGAACAATGCATAAGAATATGGGATATCAAAGATTCTATAGTAAAACAGACTATGAGATAGATAAAGAAAATGTTATTGGACTAGGATTATCTGATAAAGAATTCTTTAGACAATCAGCAGAAAAGATTGAAAAAATTAATGAGAAACATGATAAATGGTATGGATTACTAATAATGTTGACTAATCATACACCATTCTCTGAAGTAGATAAATATGGTGAATTTCCAGTTGATATTAAAGAAACTATTACTAATGAAGATGGAACTACCGAAGAAATAGTTTATCCATATATGGAAGGTACTAAATTAGGTAATTATTTCAAATCAATTCATTATGCAGATAGTGCTTTAGGTGAATTTTTAACAGAGTTAGATCAAAAGCATTTACTTGATAATACGGTTTTTATTTTATATGGAGATCATGATGCTAGATTGCCTAGAAAAAACTATAATAGGCTATATAATTATGATAAAGAAAATGATACTACTCTAGATGAAGAAGATCCAGAATATAAGGAATATGATTCATATCAATATGAAATTGGAAGAAGAGTTCCGTTCATTATATGGACTAAAGATATGGAAGGGTCTAAATTAAACTTTACTAATTCTAATGTAATGGGAATGTATGATGTAGTTCCTACTTTAGGAAATATGTTTGGATTCTATAACAAATATGCTTTTGGACATGATATTTATAATATTAATGATAATAATATTGTTTGTTTCCCAAATGGTAATTGGGTAACTAATAAAGTATATTATAATAGCCAAAAGGCTGCTTATTTACCATTAACTGAAGAACCAATTAGTGAAGAAGAGATTGCTAATAATGTTGAGTATACTAATAAGTTACTTGATGTTTCAAATAATATAATTGTTTTTGATTTATTAAACGAAGATAAGAATAAAGAGTTAAAAGAGGTGACTATTAATAAATGAAATTAAAAAAGAAGGCTAAGAAAATATTAATTATACTATTATTAATCTTATTAGTAGTACTAGTAATTTTAGCAGTTAAGTCTTTTGGAACAAAAGAAGTAAAAGAAACTAAAGTACTTAGTGAAATTAAAGGCTATGGTTATAAATTAAAGGATAATAAGCCAGCAAAGTATAAAAAAATGTTTGAAGAATTAAAAGAAATTTTAGAAGCTGATGAAGTAGATGAAGAAGCATATGCTAAAAAGATTTCAGAGATGTTTATATATGATTTTTATTCTTTAAAGGATAAAGTATCTAAGACTGATATTGGTGGTGTAGATTTTGTTTATAGTGGTATTTTAGAGAACTTTTTACAAAATGCTCAAGCTACTTATTATAAATATGTAGAGAATAATATTTATGGTAATCGTAAACAGGCATTACCGGTTGTTTCTGAAATAACTATTGATAAAGTTGAACAAGATAGCTTTGAATATGAAAAAGGCGATAAGACTGATGATAAGGCTTATGTAGTTAATGTAAGTTGGTCTTATACAGATAGTAAATTCTCTGATTATCAGAAAGAAGCTAAATTAGTATTTATTCATGATGGTAAAAAATTATGTTTAGTAGAACTACAATAGTAGTTCTTTTTTTTGCAAAGAAAAAGAGCATTACTGCTCTTATTACTCAGTTGGTTGCTCTGGGGTTTCTGGTTGTTGAGTATCAGTTGATCCTGAATTATTAGTAGGTTCAGTATTATCAGTATTTTCATTTTTTGAATCATCTTTTTCTTCAGTATCATCATCTTTTTCTTCATCCTCAGATTCTTCTTTTACTTCTTCTTTTTTAGTACCACCTAAAGTCAATGTAACACTTCTACCCATTAAATCAAGACGTTTATTGGATGGTTGACTTTGAGCTATTACATAACCATTTCCACCAGTAAAGTTAACAGATATTCCATAACTAGCTGCTAGTGATCTAGCTTGAGCTTCACTTAAACCAACGAAGTTTGGTAATAGTTTATAAGTATATCCAGTTTTATAAGGACCTTCTCCAATAATTTTTGCCTCATATGGTTTATTAATAGAGAAGTGGAATTCTGTAATAGATTCATGATTTTCTAATTCTAAGTTTTCTTTCATTGCATGAACAATATCATTACGACTATCTTTATTTGGAACATAATCCCAAAGAACCATTCTAGCTCTTTCATCATAAATCATTTGTCCATCACCATCTAAGAATAATCTTTGAATATTAATTAAATTAGCATCTTCTGAACTTAATCCTTTTTTAACAATATCTTTTGCTACATTATAGAATGATAAGATTTGTTTAGTAGTTAAGTTTGTATCTAAACTATTTGATACTGTATTTAAAATATCCATGAATGTTGAAACATCTTTTATTGTTTTCATTTTATTAATTAAAGCCATAATAATTTCTTGTTGATGTGCTTCTCTTCCAAAAGTACCATTAGCAAGTTGTTTTCTATTTCTTGCAAATACTAATGCTTGTTCTCCATCAAGTGTTTGTCTACCTTCTTTAATACAAACAACTCCTTCACGATTAGAGTTATCAGTACATAGTTCTTTAGGAACATCTACTTCAACTCCGCCAACAGCATTTACAAGTTTAACTAAACCTTTAAAATTAATCTTTGCATAATAATCAATATTAACATCTAAATATTCTTGAATAGTATTAATCATACAATCATTACCATAGGCAGCTGCATGAGTAATTTTATTTTCTGGATTACCACTCCAACAAGCTATTGGAACATAACTATCTCTTGGAATAGATAGCATTGTTGCATTCAATGTTTTAGGATTGAATGTTATTAGTATCAATGTATCTCCATTCGCAATAGCATTCTTAGTAAGAACATCATCAGTAGAATCAATTCCCATTAATAAAATTGTGAATGGCTCAGTTATATTTTTACCAGATGAAGAAGTTTCAAATTTTGAAGTAGCTGCTTTCTTCATCTTTTTATCTTTACTAATAATTACTTTAGTATCGGTTGATATATTTTCATATCCTGTAATACCAGAAAACATCGATACATAATGATCACTAACAAACATACCATCTAATTCATTACCATACATATCTACTAACATGCTTGTATAATCATCATACTTTTTTATTTCATTTTCATCTTCTAAATGATTTTCATCGATAATTTCTTTTGGAATAATATATCCTTCAGGACTTTTCTTATCACTTAAAATACCAATAGTCATATCTTTAACATCTTTAATATCTTCTGCTTTATTATCATTCATAACTAATAAATCAGAAGTATAAGTAACATACTCTTTATTTATTCCACTTATTTGTCCATAGATGAAGAAAATTATTCCTCCAATAGTTCCACAAATAATAGAATAGATAAATAAGATAGTAATAAATAATTTCTTTTTTGGTCTTTTACTTCTTTTATTATATCTGCCTTTAATATATTTCTTAGTCTTTAAAATAAAGAATAAATCAAGTAAAGCTAATACTCCCATTACTATATATCTAATTAAGTTTTCTATTGAACTAAGTAGTGCTATTTCAAAGATTGCGAAAGCAGAAGTTGCTAGGGCAATAATTAGAAAGAAAACTACTATCATATTCATAGTCTTACTATTATTGTTTCTCTCTCTAGTCATATAATTCCTCCAAAACAAATTTATGTACTATAAAATTATATCTAAAAAATAGATTTTTATCAAGCTTCAAACTAAGATATTTTAAAAGACTGAATAAGTTGTAAAATACTGTAAAGTAAAAAGAAAATTAGACATTTACTATACAGTAAACATATCTTTACTTGTATAATATAGTTAGGAGAATAGGGAAGGAGGTATATTATGAAAAAGAGCTTGTTGATAATTAGTTTATTAACATTGTTTTTCGTGTCTGTAAAAGATGTTTATGCCTTTGACTCTAATAATTATAAGAGTAGAAGTTTATGTGGAACATTTGAAGTAGCAGGATTTCATTCTGATGGAACAATAGTTAAAGTAGGTTGTTATAACAATTATAGTGAAGCTAAAAGTGCTATGAAGAGTAATGGAGCAAATGATTTAGCTATTATGACAAAAGTAGCTGGTTCTACTAAGATTATTGATGCTAATGTTGCTTTACTTGATTTAAGTGTCAATCCTGAAACTTTAACATACTTTTATACAAATAGTAATTTAACTGGTTCTTCATATACATATATGGATACTGGTTCATTATATGGAGGAGTAGATGGAGTGCTAATGGATTCTGCATATTCCAGTAGTGGAATCTGGACAGCTAAAGTTAGAATTGGTAACTTTACTGGTTGGATTGGACAATCTACTTATGAAGTAGTACCTATTACTTGGGTAAAATCTTCTAGTTCTTACACAGTTACTGCTAGCGATATTAGACATAATTATGTTGCTAAGATTCAAAATACATATAGTGGATCAAGTGGTAGAACTATTGGACCTAAACCTAGTATGTTAAATGCTGGTACTTATTATAGTTATGATGGACATTATTTCTATACTAATTTAACTACTTTAATTAAAGATTACAAAAATGGTAATTATAATAACTCAGTAAATAAAAACAATCCATATTATAACTATTATATGTATTTGTCTAATCATACAAAGACAGCTTATTCAAGTACTAATATCGATGAATATATTAGAAATAACTTAGGTTATAAGAAAAATGTTTATGGTAATAGTGCAGCTTCTGGAACATCTCGTCTTTATGGATCAGGAACATTCTTCTATTATGCACAAGAAAAATATGGAGTAAATGCTATTCTATCACTTAGTTTAAGCAGAAATGAAACTGGTAATGGTACTAGTAATTTAGCTATTAATAAGAATAATGGTTTTGGACTTAACGCAGTAGATTCTAATCCAACACAGGCAGCTAATTGGTATCCAAGTTTTGCAAGTAGTATTTTAGGATATGCTTCTAAATGGATTACTTATGGTTATGCTCATCCAAGAGATTGGAGATATTTTGGACCACAATTTGGTGATAAATGGATTGGAATGAATGTTAAGTATGCTTCTGATACATATTGGTCAGAGAAAATGGCCTCTAACTATTATGCTTTGGATAAGGCTTTAGGCATGCAAGATTATAACTATTACCAATTAGGTGTAGTAAATGGACCAACTATTGCTTATAAAGATCCAAATACTTCTTCAAAACAAATATATACATATCCAGAAAAAGAAGATGCTTTAGTTATTATTGGAGAAGTAACAAGTAATAATGAAAAATGGTATAAAGTAGTAAGTGATTTAAATATAGATGGTAATTATAATGAAAAAACATCAGGTGATTATAATTGGAATGCTTATGTTTATGTAAAGGCATCACAAGTTAGAAAGATTAATACTGGTAAAAAGGGTAATATAAGTCCTACTAGTGTATATGCTTATCAAGATAAGACTTATACATATGACTTATATGATGCTAATGCTACACTTAGTCCTAAAGTAGCTATTACTCTTAAGAATACACCATATTATTATAATTCTATCTTGAGTACTAAAACTGGTAAAACATTACTAAAAGATCGTTATGTAATGGTTTATGCAGCTGCTTTCAAAAATGGAGTACCAGTAGCTTATCTAGTAACTAGTGATTATTGGTATGATCAAAAAGAATGGATAAGTGCAGATTCTATTAAGTTTACTAATGATAGTTATGGTAAAGTAAGTGTTACAGTTTCAGGTAATCAATATACTTGGGTTAATTCTAATACTCAAGACATTAAAGATACTTTAATTAGTGGATTATATACTAATTCATATGTACCTGTATTAGAAAGTAAAAAAGTAGGTTCTGATACTTGGTATAAAGTACCTGTTAATTTAACTGGAACAAGTAATGTTTATGGATATACTTTAGCTAGTGCTCCTGGAGTAAGTATTAGTTTATCTAAGTCAGTACAAACTAATACTAAACCAGTAATAACTGCTTCTGATAAAACTATTTATGTAGGAGATAGCTTTGATCCAAAAGCAGGTGTAACTGCTACTGATCAAGAAGATGGTAATATTACAAGTAAAATAACTGTTACTGAAAATACAGTTAATAATAAAGTGGCTGGAACATATAAAGTTACTTATAGAGTTGTTGATAGTAATAATAATGCAGTTACTAAGACAATTAGTGTAGTAGTTAAAGAAAATAGTGCTCCAGTAATAAATGCTTCAAATAAAACTATTTATGTAGGAGATAGCTTTGATCCAAAAGCAGGAGTTACTGCTACTGATCCTGAAGATGGTAATATTACTAATAAACTTAAAGTTACTACTAATACAGTAAATGTTAATACTCCAGGTACTTATAAAGTAGTATATTCAGTTACTGATAGTAGAAATAAAACTACTACTAAAGAAATAAAAGTAACTGTAATAGAAAGAGTAACTATTGACATTGATAATTTAGACTTAGATAACTTTGATTTAGATGATTTAGGTATTACTGAAAGGGAATCTATATTCTACTTTGACTATTTAAAAGAAGTAAATGGTAAGCTAGAAATAAAAGGATATAATGCTATTAAAGGAGTTAATAATACTCTTGATAGAGGAATTGTTTATCTATTAGCTTTTGAATCATTAAATAGTGATAATACTTATATATTAGAGATGAATAGAATTACTAATAAAAATGAAATGACTAGACCAGTATATGCTAGTGATGGTAAGGATTACACTTATTCATGGTTTAAAGGTGAAATAAATACTACTAATATACCTGAAGGAGATTATAAATTATATATTTTCTCAGTAAGTGCAGATTCATATTCATATTCGACTATTAGTAATAAGGTTTTAAAACCTCAAGTAGCTTCTTATAGGAATAGTAAGTATATTACTACTAGAAATAATTATTTAGATGCTGATTTACCAATAGAATTAGTAATTAGAAATGAAAGAATAGCTAATAAGACTGCAAATAGTACTTATAATAGTTATAATCAATATCGTACTTTAGAATTTATTAATAATAAGTTACATCTTAAAGGAACATCTTATTCATATGGTATGAATTTAAGTGCAAATTCTTCTGTAACTAGAAATATTGTTTTTGAAGAAATTTCTACTTATAAAAAATATAGTTATAATCTAGGAAGTATAACTAATGGTTTATATAAAGTAGGGGGAACTTTAGGAGATAATTTAGATAAGACAAGAGCTTGGTTTGATAATAGTATTGATATTTCTAATATTCCTAAAGGTACTTATGCTATTTATATTACTAATAAGGCTAATATTGAAGATTATGGTGAATTAAATGAAATTCTAGGTAGAGATATATCTAATATTAAATTAGTTACTAATGGTAAAACATATACATTTAGTATTAATAAAGATAATCGCTATCGTATTGAATTAAATGTTAAATAAAAGGCAAGTAATTTGCCTTTTTTGGTGTATAATAATAGTAGGAGGTATAATATGACATTACAAGAAAAATACGCTAGAGTAATACTAGAATCATGTTTAAAAGTAGATAAAAATCAACCATTATTTGTTAGTTATAATATTGAAAGAAGTGACTTTGTTAGAATAGTGGCAAAAATTGCTTTTGAAATGGGTGTAAAAGATATTTATTTTGATTCTTCTGATCCATATTTAAAACATGAAGCATTATTGAATTTGGAAATAGAAGAGTTAAAGAAATTAACTTTTTGGAATAAGAAAATGTGGGATGAATATGCCAAGAAAGATGCAGCTTTCTTGATGTTAGCTTCAGAAACACCAGGTTTAATGAAAGATGTAGATCCTAAAAAAATGAGTGCTATGACTAAATATGCACAGGAAACTAGAAGAGGTTTTGATGCTAGAAGAGATAAATCAGAACTAGCTTGGTGTATTGCTGCAGTTCCAACAACTGCGTGGGCTAAAGAATTATTCCCAGATAGTAATAATCCAGTAGAAGAGTTATGGGACAAAATTTTTGATATTTGTAGTATTAAAGCTGAAGATCCTGTTGCCATTTGGAATGAAAAGATAAGTAAATTAAAGAGTAGAGGAAAGAAATTGACCGACTATCAGTTTAAAACACTAAAATATACTAGTTCTAATGGAACAGATTTTAAAATAGATTTACCAAAAGGCCACATTTGGGCTTCCGGTAATGAAAAATTAGCTAATGGTAAAGAAGTTTTAGTAAACTTCCCAACTGAAGAAGTATTTACATCTCCTGATTGTAGAAGTGCTAATGGAATAGTTTATTCATCTAAACCATTATCTTATCAAGATGTTTTAATAGATAAATTTAATATTAGATTTAAAGAGGGTAAAGCAGTAGAAGCTCATGCTGAACAAGGAGAAGAAACATTAAAGCAAATGATTAGTCTTTGCGAGAATTCTGATCTTTTAGGAGAAGTTGCTTTAGTTCCATATGATTCACCAATATCTAATACCAATCAAGTATTCTTAGAAACATTATTTGATGAAAATGCTGCTTGTCATATTGCTTTAGGAGACTCATTCCCGGAATGTATTGAGAATGGACCAACTATTGAAAAAGAAGTATTATTTAAAGAACATAATCTAAATAAATGTGATTCTCATGTAGACTTTATGGTAGGTAATAAAGATATGAGTATTATAGGTATTACTGAAGATGGAAGAGAAGTACCAATATTTGTAGATGGTAATTTCTCAGAAGAATTTAATTAAAAAGACAAGAAATTGTCTTTTTTTTTATAAAAAATAAAAATTTCTCCGTATATATATACTAGGAGGTGTAAAATGAATGAATTGAGAGAATACACAGAAAAAATTTTTGAGGACATTAAGCATATCGATGATGAGAGGAATGAATATTGGTATGGAAGAGAGATAATGCCATTACTTGGTTACAAAAAATGGGATAATTTTCAAAAGGTACTTAAACAATCCATGATTTCTTGTGAAAATAGTAATATTAGTGTTTTAGACCATTTTCTTGAAGTTAAGAAAATGGTTGACATAGGATCCAAAACAAAACGGAAAATATCAGATTATAAGCTAAGTAGATATGCATGCTATTTAATAGCACAAAATGGAGACAGTAGAAAGAAAAGTATCTCTTTGGCTCAAACTTATTTTGCTATTCAAACTAGAAAACAAGAGTTACTGGAAAGAGATTATAATACATTAAGTGAAGATGAAAAAAGGATTTATCAGAGATTTCTAACAAGAAAAGGAAATCTTTCTTTAAATAAAGCTGCTAAAGATGCTGGCGTGAAGAATTTTGATAAATTTCATAATGCCGGTTATAAAGGATTATATAATGGAGAAACAGCTGATGATATTGCTAAACGAAAAGGGTTAAGGTACCGAGAAGAAATTCTTGATAATATGGGAAGTGAAGAGCTTGTTGATAATTTGTTCAGAATAGTTCAGACAGAACAAAAGTTAAAGAGAGAGAAGATTAGAGGAGAACAACAATCCAATGATATTCATTATACGATGGGAAAGGATATTAGAGGTTTTATTAAAAAACAAGGAGGAACAATGCCGGAAGATTTGCCAACTCCTAAAAAGAGTTTAAAGGAATTAGAAAAAGGTAATAGTAATATAAAAAAAAGCAAAGGATTACCTTTGCTTTAATTATTATTAACAATAACTAAGTTAATAGTATCACAAGTACTCTTAGTAGCTCCATCAATACTAGTAGCATTTTTCAATAAACCATTAGCTAATCCACCATCTTGTACATAACTACAACTAAATTTTAAACTTGGATAAGCACTTTTAATTCTCGCGCAAGTAGTACTTGGTACATTAGAAATAAGTTCATCATAAATATACACTGTTACATTAGAACAATTATTTACTGGAGGATTAGGCTTGTTGTTATTATTGTTACTAGGATTATTATTAGTATTTTTTCTTTCTTCAACATAAGTATCTTCTTCACCAGTACTTATAGTAATTGTAATAGTAGTTCCTGCTGATACTTCACTACCAGCACTTATAGATTGATCAATTACTTTGTTTTTATTTCGACTGCTATTTTCATAGACAAAGCTATAATTTAATCCAGCTTTTTCTAGTTTTGCAATAGCTTCACTTTTAGTAAGACCAATTACATTTGGAACAGATTGCTTTTCGCCATCACTAATAATAACGGTTATTGTATCATTATTTTTTATTTTATCACCAGTTTTATAAGAGAATTTAATTATTTCACCAGCTTTAACGGTATCACTAAATTCATGCTTTTCTTCATAATTAATACCATACTTATTAGCCCAATTATAGAAATCAGTTAATGAATTAAATTTAGGCATTTTTAAAGCTCCACGTGAAAGAATTACTTTAATTACAGTTCCTTGTTCAATGATGGCTCCTTTTTCATAATTAAATCCTATAACATCATTTTCTTTAACAGCTTCATCATATTGATCACTAAAGTTTAATTTTACTTTATTCTTTATTGCCCATTCAGTAATTTCTTCTAAACTCATAGTTTTTAAATCCGGTATTTTTACTTTAGGACCTTTGCTTATTGTAATTAATATTCTTTCATCATCTACATGAACAGTTTCACCAGCTTTAATACTTTGCTTCATTGCATAACCACGTTTAATTGAGCTAGAAAAAGCATTATCAAAGTCATATCTTAATTGGTGCTGTTTCATAAAGAACTCTACTTCAAATTTACTCATCTTAGTAAAGTCAATTAATTTAACTTCACTGAATCCTAATTCTTCACCAAATGAGAATACTAATCGTAATTCATCATTTCTTTTTAAATTACCACTAGCACTTTGCTCAATTACAGTATCTTTAGCTTTATCACTACTTATGAAATCTACAATAACATTACTCAAATGATTTTCTTTAACATAATTAATTACTCGTTCACTATCCCAAGTAATCATACTAGGGACAATTATTTCTTTATATGGATTAGGTCCTTCACTAACCGCAACAGTAATACCTGTAATTTTATTTTCTTTTTTCTCTAGAACTTGACTAATTACTTCATATTCAGGAATCATATCACTATATTCATATTCTTGAGTTACTTTAATATCATTTTTATTTGCCCATTTAATTACTTCTGTAACACTACTACCTTGAAAGTTCTTAGCTGGGGTTGTAATTTTATTAACAGTAGTAGAATAAGTACAAATATTTAGTAAGAAATAACCAAATAATAATAATCCACTTAATAAAATAGTACCTTTACTTTTACGATTATAACTAATACTAATAGTTACAAAGAAAATAGTAAATACTGTTAGTAATAAATTACTTATTAAATTAAAGATAGAATTATTTTTATCTAAAACAGTAATTACAAAAGAAGCAAGAGCAACTAAAAGTAAAATAATTAAGAAGCAATGAACTAGAGTATGCTTTTTTTGCTTAGGTTGTTCTTTTTTTATTTCTTCTTTAACAACTTTTTCTTCTTTCTTTACTTTAGTTTCTTTTTCTGAAACAACTTTCTTTTTAGGTTCTTTAACTTCTTTTTTTGTTTTATTAGTAGTTGTTTTTTTAGTAGTTTTTTTGTTGGCCATAAAACACCTCCATACTATAATAATTATATAATAAATAGTAAAAAAGTTAAATAGAAGGGCAGTTCTGTCTGTAAAGAAATGTCTATTATAGAAATAATGGTGGAAGTATGCTATAATTTTTGTAGAAAAGAACTCGAATAGGATGGTAATATGACTAATTTTATTAAAAAGAATATAAGCCTTATAATTGCAATATTTATTTTATTAAGTCCAATTATTGATTTATTAACTGGATTATGTCTTCATTTGTTTGAGATACATTTTACAATTGGAATTATTTTAAGAGTCTTATTCTTGTTATTTATTTGTTATGCAACAATTTTTGTTTATAAAAAGAAACTATTATTGCCATATTTAGCTATTGGATTATATGGGATTTTATACATTGTTGGAATTATTATGTATAAAAATGGGGTAGGGATAATTACTGAATTTCAGGGATTAGTTAAAGTTTTCTATTTTCCGGTCTTATTCTTATCTTTATATAGTATTAGAGATGAAATTAATATTAGTAAAATGACTCTATTTACTACTTTATTTTTATATTTAATTTGTATCTTTGTTCCAATTCTTTTAGGAATAGGTTATGATACTTATGAAATTACTAAAGCTGGTACTCTAGGCTTTTATAATTCAGCTAATGAGATAAGTGGAATTATTTCAATCTTAACTCCAATTATGTTTATTATACTGTTCTCTTCTAAAAGTATTATTCCTAAATTTCTTTTAGGGATAATGTATTTAGTAGTAATTCTAATGATGGGTACTAAAACTCCATTATTAACTTTAGGAATAACTATAGTAGCAATTATATTATATTTATGGAAAGATTATCTTATTAAAAAACAATATAAAAAGATTATTACTTCAGTAATTATTCTATTAATTGGAATAAGTGCTTTAATTGTAATAATTCCTAAAACTAATTTTTATAAGAATATTGAAACTCATTTAAATTATTTAAAACTAGATAATGTAGGTGAAGTATTTGAAGATGAAGAATTAGTAGATCATTTTATTTTTAGTCAAAGATTAACTTTCTTAGACCGAAAAGCAAATTTATATCATAAAGCTAATACTTATCAAAAATTATTTGGAATTGGCTATTTAAAGAGTAATGGTAAACCTACTAAAATGATTGAGATGGATTACTTTGATATTTTTTATAATCATGGAGTAATTGGATTTTTATTATTCTTTATAATAACTATCTATGTATTATGGAAAGTACTAAAAAAAGAAAAGACTCTTAATTTTGATAGTTATATGTTATTTATTAGTTTATTATTAATAATTTTCTTATCATTCTTTACTGGTCATATTATAACTGCACCAGCAGTTAGTTTAATTGCAATCATTCTTATCTTAGAATTTCCTAAACGTAAAAAGAAAAGACTATTATTCGCATCTTTTAGTATGGATTTAGGTGGAATAGAAAAGGCTTTATTAAACTTAGTTAATAGAATTGATACTGAAAAATATGATGTGGAAATAGTTTTAGAGGAGAAAAAAGGTGTTTTCTTAGATAAGATAAATTCTAATGCTATAGTTAGAGAATGCAAAGTAAGTAATAATAAAATAGTTGTATTAAGAAAATTGATTAATGTAAGTAGAAAATTATTTTTTAAAGTTATTAATTATCATAATTATGATTTTAGTTGTTGCTATGCAACATATAGCTATAGTAGTTCAAAACTAGCTTTAATGGCTTCTACTAATACAGCCTTTTATGTTCATAATGATTATCGTACTATATATAAGAATGATACTGAATTTTACCAATTCTTTAATAGTAGAGAAATAGGTAAATATAGGAATATTATTTTTGTATCTAATGAAAATAGAGAAGGCTTTATTGAAAAGTATCCTGCTTTAAAGAAAAAGTGCAAAGTATTTAATAATTTTATAGATACTAAAGAAATCATCAATCAAAGTAAAGAAAATATTAAAGAAAAGAAGAACAAGAATCATACATTGTTTATGTTTGTTGGAAGGTTAGATGATGATGCAAAAAAAATATCACGTCAAATTAATCTGGTTAAAGAAATAGAGAATGTTGATTTATGGATTATTGGTGATGGACCAGATCGTAAAAAATATGAGAAAGAAGTTAAAGATAATAAACTAGAAGAAAGAGTAAAATTTATGGGAAAGAAAGCTAATCCATTCCCATATATGAAACAGGCTGATTATATAATTCTTACATCTGATTATGAAGGATTTCCAGTAACATATTTGGAAGCAATCACTCTTCATAAAGATATTATTACTACATTCCCAACTAGTGATGATAGAGTAGATATTCATCAATATGGGTATGTTATTAGTAAAGAACAAGAAGCAATGGTAAAAGAAGTGAAGAATATATTAAAAGAAAAGCATACTAAACAAGAAATCGATTTAGAAGCTGGACAAGTAGAAAGAATGAAACAATTAGAGAAAATATTTAATGGATAGAGGTGTAATATGCCTAAATTTAGTATAATAATCCCAGTTTATAATGTTGAAGAATATATTGGTAGATGCCTAGATAGTGTCTTTAAACAAACAATGAAAGATTTTGAAGTTATTGTTGTCGATGATGGATGTACTGATAAGAGTATTGAAATTGCCAAAGAGTATGATGTAGAGGTTATTACTAGTAAACACGTTAGTGTAAGTGAAGCAAGAAATATTGGTGAAAAGAAAGCTACTGGGGAATATCTATTATTCTTAGATAGTGATGATTATTGGGATAAAGATTTATTAAAAGAAATAACAAAATCATTAGAAAACAAACCTGATTTAGTAAGATTCCAAGTCAGAACTGTTACAGATCAAGATGAAATAACTGATTATAAAGAAACTACTTTTAAAGATAAAAATGGTATAGAAGCTTTTGAAATTATATCGAAATTTCATTTTGTAGAAAGTGTTTGGTGTTATGCCATTAGAAGAGCTTATTATGAAAAAGAAAAATTTAGCTTTGCTAAAAATATGATTCATGAAGACTTTGGATTAACTCCCTTAATTATAATTAAGGCTGGCAAAGTTAATTCAATTAACTATATTGGCTATAATTATTATCGCCGTCAAGGTAGTATAATGAATAAGCCGGATTATGAATGGACAAAGAAAAAAGTAAATGATTTTTATAATCATTATCTATATCTAATCAAAGAGATAGATAAAAGCAAATTAGATAGTAAAATATTTAAAAGTTTTATTGCAAATAGTTTGATTTTAAAGATATGTGAAGTAAAAGGAAAAGATTACAAAGAATATAAAAAGCTATTAAAAGAAAACAAAGTCTATGATAATTTATTAACTGATACTACTAATAGAAAAATAAAAAAAGTATTATTTAGAATTAGTCCTAAATTAACTAGTAAATTATTAAAATAAGTAAGCAGAGAAAGGAAGCATTATGATTAACGGATACGATTTTGATGAAACAATTTATGATGGAGATTCTTCGGTAGATTTTTTTAAATATTCATTAAAAAGAAATAAGAAAGTATTACTACAAGCTCCAATACAAGTATTTGGATTAATACTATATATATTAAAAATAATTGATAAGACTAAATTTAAAGAATATATTTTTTCTTTTCTAAAGAGAATAAATAATATTGATGATTATATTGAAGATTTTTGGGATATTCATTACAATAAAATTAAGCCTTGGTATTTAAATCAAAAGAAAAAAACAGATGTAATAATATCTGCTTCTCCAGAATTTTTGTTAAAACCATTAGAAAAAAAATTAAATGTTTTGATAATCGCTAGTAAGGTAGACAAAAAGACTGGTGAATTTTTGTCTAAAAATTGTCACGATTATGAAAAAATAAGCAGATATGAAAAAGTTTCTAAAAAGAAAATGAAAGCCTTTTACTCTGACTCAGTCAAATCTGACAGAGCAATGTTTGAGTATGCAAAAGAAGCATATTTAGTAACTGGTAACAAGATTGAAGAAATAGACATTAAATCATATGGAAAAGAAAAAACTAAAAATTACTTTGATTTAAAAAACAAATCAATGACTTTGTTTTTTATGCTATGTATGTATTTTTTATGTATATTAGTATTATATTCAGTGTTTCAAATATTAAATATTAATAATATGTTACTAGTAATTGGAATAGTGGCTATAATTATTCCAATCATATACATTTTAAAAAAAGAGAGAAGTATTATTTTAGCACTAATATTTTTATTAATAGTAACAGTCATACCGTTTTTAAATACTAAAATATATGATTTATCAATTGATGGAAATGATTACCATAAGACAGCTATCGCTTTCATAAAAAATGGGTGGAACCCTTTATATGAGAGTGCTAGAGATTTTCAAAAGCATAATTCAAAGGTAATTCCAATCAATAAAAAATCTAAAGTAGATATTTGGATAGAACACTATCCAAAAGCTTCTTGGATTTATGCTGCTGTTATGTATAATTTAACTGGTTGCATTGAAGCAGGGAAAGCGTTGATAGTAATTTTAAGTATTATGCTACTTATTATTACTTATAATGTTTTAAGAAAAATACTAGATAAAAATTGGAGTATAGTTTTTACAATATTTCTAGTATTAAATCCAATTGTTTTGACACAAATATTCACATTTTATGTAGATGGTATTATGGGAATATGCTTCTTAATTCAGTTATTATTACTATTCATGGTTGATCCAGAAGAAAAAGCTAATATGCCTCTATGGATTTCAATAATATCTATAAGTACAATTTTTTGTAATTTGAAGTTTACTGGATTAATGTGTTCAGGGGTAATTGCGGCAACTTTTTATTTTTATTGGCTATTTAAATATAAAAATATAAAAGTATTTAAAAGATTAACAATTCTATTTACGATAGTATATGTAATATCAATATTTCTTGTTGGATCTAATTCATATGTTAAAAATACAATTGATCATATAAATCCACTATATCCACTAATTGGTAAGAATAAAGTTGATATTGTTACTACTATGCAACCTAAAGACTTTGCAAAAATGAGTAAATTAGAAAAATGGTATTATTCAATGTTCTCTAAAACAGAAAACACAACGTATTATCAAAATAGACCAACTCTTAAATATCCATTTATAGTATATAGTTCAGAGGTTAAACAATTATATATTCCAGATACTAGAATAGGTGGATTTGGCCCCTTATTTGCATTATCATTTATTCTGTCAATAATTGTATTTATCCCAATGTTTATCATATTGATAAAGAATGAAAAAGATAAAATGAAATATGTCCTAATACCAATAATTACTACTTTAATAACTATGGTATTATTAGGAGAAAGCTGGTGGGCAAGATATGTTCCTCATTTCTATTACCTAATTGTTGGGGTGTTTATATTAAGTGTTTATTTAAAAAAGTATGTTAAATATAAGAAATTACATATAATGTTTGATGTACTTTGCTTATTAGTATTATTTATAAATTTATGTTTCTTTCTAAAGGTGGTAAAAGATAATATTATATCAGCTCATAATAATAATAGAGATTTAGCAGAAATGAAATATATTGAAGATTTAAAGATACATTTTGCTGATGAAGAGTATGGTTATCAATATTTATTAAATGATAAGGGGATAAATTATACTAAAGTAGAAATTGATAATCAAGACAATTTTGAATACAAATTAAGTTGGAGACTTGAGGTGAAAAAATAAATGAAAAATTATATCAAATTGATTAGAGTAAAGCACTGGATTAAAAATTTATTAGTATTTTTGCCAATATTTTTTAGTGCTAATCTTTTTAATCTTGAATTAGCTAAGGTAGCATTTATAGCTTTCGTCATATTTTGTTGTACGTCTAGTGTTATTTATATTATTAATGATATGAGTGATATTGAAAAAGACAAATTACATCCAATAAAAAAGCTTCGACCATTAGCAAGTGGAAAAGTTACCAAGAAGCAAGCCTATGTAGTATTGATTATACTAGTAGCAATTACAGTTTTTTTAATGGTATATCTATATATGAATCAAAAAAGTATTGGGGTATTCATAATACCATTAATTTATATAGTATTGAATACTATGTATAGTAAAGGATTAAAAAATGTGCCTATTGTAGATATTATGATATTAGTATCTGGATTTGTATTTAGAGTAATGTATGGAGGCGTAGTTACTAATATTGAGGTATCTAAATATCTATATTTAATGATTATCTTTGGAGCTTTTTATTTAGGCTTTGGAAAAAGGCGCAACGAAATCATTAAAAACGGTAATAAGTCTAGAAAAGTATTAGCATTATATAATAAAGAATTCCTTGATAAAAATATGTATGTAATGCTAGGATTAGCAATTGTGTCCTATACATTGTGGTGTGTAGATAGTACAACAATTAATAGAGTGGGAAATGATTATATATTCTGGACTATACCATTACTAATAGTTATTCTTCAATTGTATAGCTTAAATATTGAAGGTAATTCTCATGGAGATCCAATTGAAGTTATTTTATCGGATAAACTGCTTATAGGAACAGCTATGTTATATGGAATAGTAATGTTTATGTTACTTTATATTATTTAAGAAATAGAGGGAAAAAATGAAAAATAAAATTAGTATAATTGTTCCAATTTATAATTCTGAAAAATACTTAAATAAATGTATTGATTCACTTATTAATCAAACTGAGCAGGAATTGGAAATAATTCTTATTAATGATGGATCTACTGATAATACTGAAAAGATTATTAAGAAATACAAGGACCCAAGAATCAAGTATTATAAAAACGATAATCATGGTATTGGATATACAAGAAATTTTGGTATTGATAAATCTTCAGGAGAATATATCATGTTTGTTGACAGTGATGATTCTTTATCTAGAAATTCTTGTGAAGAATTACTAAAGAAAGCAAAAAGTAGCAACTGCGATATGGTTATATGTGATTTTTATAAGGAATATGATAACGGCAAAATTTCCGAAGAAAAATTATATGATTTTCAAGATACTGCTTTAAAAGATAAACCAGAGTTATTAACAAAGATTAATTTATCTCCATGGAATAAGTTATATAAACGTGATTTGTTGATTGATAATGATATTAAATTCATTGAAAATTTGAAATATGAGGATGCACCATTTGTAGTAAATGCTATGAAAAATGCCAATAAAATTGGTAAAGTAAATGAATGTTTAAACTATTACTATATTCGCAATAATAGTGAAACAACAGTCAGAGATGAAAAGTGTTTTGACATTTTAGAAATTATTAAAATAATTCGTAATGATATTAAAAGTCAAGAATATAGAGAAGAATTAAATAAATTAACTGTCAGAATGATTACTAATTACACAATTCAACAAAGAAATCAAAAAGATATCAATGTTGGTATGAGATTCATAGATGAAGCATTTGAATATATGTCAAAAGAAATACCAGATTATAAAAATAATAAGTATTATAGGAATAGAAATTTATTTCAAAAAACTATTGAAAAAAATAAAACCTTAACTAAATTGTATTGCAGATGTGTTAATAAAAAATTTGCTAAATGAATTAGTTGAAAAAAAAGAACTAATCTATTATAATTATAATGTTATCAAGCGATATACGAAATGAGGTATTGATGTGGAAAAAGATATAGCAATTAAAGTGTCACATGTATCTAAAAGTTTTAAATTATATTATGATAAAGCACATACATTAAAGGAAAAAATATTGTTTTTTTCAAAGAAGAACAAAGGAAAAAATGATATATTAGAAGTGCTTAAAAATATAAATTTAGAAATTAAAAAGGGAGAAAGCGTAGCCTTAATAGGTACCAATGGTAGTGGTAAATCAACTTTGCTAAAGCTTATGACAAAAATTATATATCCTAATAAAGGGACTATTACTACCAACGGAAAACTAACTTCACTTTTGGAATTAGGAGCAGGTTTTCACGAAGACTTCACTGGAAGGGAAAACATTTATTTTAATGCTTCTATATTTGGGTTAACTCGAGCTGAAATTGATAAGAAGATTGATGAGATAATTGAGTTTTCTGAATTAGGGGATTTTATTGACAATCCAGTAAGAACATATTCTTCTGGTATGTATATGAGGTTAGCTTTTTCAGTAGCAATTAATGTTCAAGCAGAAATCCTCTTAATTGATGAAATATTGGCTGTAGGTGACCAACATTTCCAAGATAAATGTTTTAATAAATTAATAGAATTAAAAAATTCAGGAAAAACAATCGTTATAGTTACTCATAGTATGGATCAGGTAAAAAGATTTTGTGATAGAGCAGTATGGTTATATAAGGGCGAAATAAGAAGAGATGGAAAAGTAAACGATGTTTTGGAAGAATATTTGAAAGTATGTGGTTAAATGGAAATAAGACATTTAATTAATTAAAAGTGAAGGAAAAAATATAGTGGGCAGGATTAGTAATAATAAATTGTTTAAACAAATATTGAAATTTGGAGTAGTAGGTACTATTGCATTTTTAATAGATTATTTAGTTTTAATATTGTGTAAGGAAGTATTTGGATTAAGTGTTCTATTATCAGCTGCAATTGGTTTTACAGTATCTGTCATATTTAATTATATATTAAGTATAAAATTCGTTTTTGAAGTAAATGATAAGCATGATAGTAAACGTAATTTTATATTATTTATTGTATTTAGTGTTATCGGATTAGGATTAACAGAACTAATTATGTGGTTTGGTACTGATATTGTCAAAATACATTATTTGATTGTAAAAATAATAGCTACTGGAATTGTAATGGTATTTAATTTTGTAACAAGAAAACTATTTCTAGAAAGATAGAAAGGATAAGTGAATATATACATGAAGGTATTTAAAGATTTATATGATTATAGAGAATTGCTGAAGACCAACATAAAGAAGGAAATAAGAGGTAAATATAAAGGTTCTTGGTTAGGAGTATTATGGACTTTTTTAAATCCATTGTTGATGTTAGCTGTTTATGCTTTTGTATTTCCTTATATCTTAAGAGTAAATGTAGAAAACTATACAATATTCATGATTGTTGCTTTAATTCCTTGGACTTTTTTCACTACTGCTGTGCAGACTGGTACAGGTTGTGTCGTGGCTAATGGTAACATTTTGAAGAAAGTATACTTTCCTAGAGAAATAATTCCTATTTCAATAACTACTTCACAATTAGTAAATTTCTTAATTACATGTTTAATTATGTTTGTATTTATAATATTTAGTGGCGTTGGATTTTCTAAGCATATATTATTATTGCCAATAATAATAATCGTTCAATATGTTTTAACATTAGCAATTAATTTTCTTTTATCAGCAATTACAGTATTTGTACATGATGTAGATCATTTTGTAAGTGTGGCTTTAACATTAGGTTTTTATGCAACTCCAATAGTTTATTTGTCATCAATGTTACCAGCAAAATTTCAATGGGCTATGGCTGTTAATCCAATGGCTGTAATGGTTGAGGCTTATAGAGCAGTGTTATTTTATCATGAAATGCCAAACTTTCGTTTATTTGGCATTTGGACAGTATTAAGCTTTGTTCTATTAGCAGTAAATTATTTGATTTTTAAAAAATTAGAGAAGAGTTTTGTAGAAGAGTTATAATAACTCTTTTTCTTTTTAAAACTTTATTAATATTTCTATGTTTGATATAATTGAATTAACAATCAGAAGATAGGGTGGTAAAGTATGAAGAAAAAAATGTTAATTTATGGAATCGGATCACTACAAAATAGAGGGTGTGAAGCTTTAGTGGATTCCACATTAAATCAAATAGGAGACGAATATGAAATAAAAGCTGCAACTTTTGACTATGAACATGATAAAGATATGTATAAAGGAAAAATAAAAAAGTTTCTAGATCATCATAAACAAAATGAAGAAGAATTTACAGAGAATGAAAAGAAAGAGTTTGAACATATTAAGTCAATCCCTTTTGACTATTATAATTATGAATCATTATATGAAAGAGATGTAATAAAAGCTCTAAAAGAATCAGATATTGCTCTACATTTGGGTGGAGATAATTATTGCTATGGTGTAAATGAATGGATTTATACAATTACTAGACAAGCTAAAGATAATAACAAGAAAATTGTTCTTTGGGGAGCTTCTTTATATGATGAAATATTAGATAAAGAGTTAATAAATGATTTAGATAGATATGATTTATTAATGATTAGAGAAAGTATAAGTTATAATGCTATAAAAAGATATATTAAAGAAGATAAAATATTATTAATACCAGATCCTGCATTTTCACTTCCTAAAAAAGAAGTAGAATTAGATAAATGGTATCAGAAAGGCAATATTTTAGGTATTAATTTAAGTCCTTTAACTATTAAAACAGAAGAACAATACTCTTCAGTTATTGAATTTATTGATTATATATTATCTAAAACCAAATATAATATAGCCTTACTTCCTCATGTAACCCTAGATGAAGCTAGTGATTTAAAAATACTTAGACGTTTAGCTGAAGATTATAATGAAGAAGATAGAGTGTTTTTACAAGAAGGAGAATATGATTGCGAAGAATTAAAATATATAATTTCTCAGTGTGATATGTTAATAACAGCCAGAACACATGCCTCAATAGCAGCTTATTCAAGTTCTATTCCAACTCTAGTAATTGGCTATAGTGTTAAATCTCGTGGTATAGCTCAAGATATTTTTGGTAGCTATAAAGACTATGTCTTACCATCAACAGAAATTACTAAAGATACACTTATAGAAAAATTTAATTATATTTATAATAATAGAAAAGAAATAAAAAAATTCTTAGATGGAAAAATGAAAAGTATGAAAGAAGAATCTGCAAACCTCTTTACTAAAATGAATGATAAACTAAAAGAAATAGATCAAAAAGAAGTATGTAGTATAAAGAAATGTACTGGTTGTGGTGCATGTATGAATGCTTGTCCTAAGAATGCTATTACCATGGTTGAGAATGAAGAAGGATTCAAAGTTCCTAAAATCGATTTAAGTAAATGTATTCATTGTGATATATGCAGAAAGATCTGTCCAGCCAGAAACAGAAATCAAGAAAAATATGATAAAGAGAAATTGATTTGCTATGCTGCAAAATCAAAAGAAAAAGATATTATAAAAAAATCTTCATCTGGAGGAATATTTTATCATTTAGCAAATGCTATATTAAAAGATAAAGGTATAGTTTATGGAGCAGAATTAGTTGATACTAAAGTAAATCATGTAAGAATAACTTCATCAAAAGAATTAAAGAGAATACATGGTTCTAAATATGCTGAAAGTAATATAAGTAACATTTTACCATTAATAAGAAAAGACTTAAAAGCAGGTAAAACAGTACTATTCTCAGGGACACCATGTCAAGTATTAGGAGTAAAATCATATATAGGTGAAGAAAATAAGAATCTAATTCTTGTAAGTGTTATTTGTCATGGAGTAATGAATTCCAAATTACTTGAAAAAAGAATAAAAGAGGTAGAAAAGAAATTTGCTATAAACGTTAATAAAGTTTTATATAAGTCTAAAAGAAATGGTTGGGATAAATCAAGTATCGAATATCAATCAGATAGAATTGACAAATGTTACCAATTCACAGAAGATTCAATGATGGGCTTATATCTAAAAAATCTTATCTTAAGAAATTCATGTTATGATTGCCCTGCCAAATGTTTAGATAATAATCAAGCAGATATTATTCTAGGAGATTATTGGGGTGTATATTATGAACATAATAATTTTTTTGATAATTTAGGAACATCAGCAATAATGATAAAAACAAAGCAAGGAGAAAAACTATTTAATAAAATAAAAAAAGAATTGATAATAGAAAATACTACCTATAAACAAATTGTTAAATATAATGAAGCATTTATTAAATCCATGGAAAGACCAGCTGCAAGAACTACAATTTTCCAAGAGCTAGAAGATAATAGTATGGATATATTAAATGATTATTATGAACCAAAAGTTGCAGCTACAACTATTTTAGATTCTAAAATAGATTCACTTCAATATGAATTAGATCAAATAAAAAATAGTCGTAGATATAAATTTATAGATAAATTAGCAAATATAAAAAATAAATTAACACTTAAATAAAGGAGAAATTATGGAAAGAGCCTTAATATGTTTAGAAAAACTAGGAATAGGCGGGGTTGAAACATTTGTAATCACTCAAATAGAAGAGTTCTGTAAACGAGGAATAAAATGTTACGTTATGTGTAAAGGAGGATTACTATCAGAAAGAATAAAAAATAAAAAAGGAATAAAACTAATAGAATTTGATTTTGAATTAAAAAATGAAATAGATTTTACTAAAGTAAAAGAAGTAGAAAAAATAATCAAGAAGTATAAAATAGATTTTATTTATGTTCATCAATTTCCTTGTATATTATATATCTTGCCATGTGCTTTTAAATATCAAATTCCTTATGTTGCTTATTTACATAATATTGTTCCTGGAACACTAAATTGGTTTATGGATTACTTTTCAATTTATAAATCATTATTCCCAATCTATTTTGCTAATGCATCTAAAATAATAGCTATTACTGAAAAAGTAAAAGAAGAACATAAAAAAATATTTAATATTGATGAATCTAAATATATAACTATTAAAAATAGCTTAGATTTTTCTAAGTTTCCTGATATCAAAATACCTAAGATACCAAAGAAATATAAAAAGTTATTACTATTTGGAAGAATTTCAGAACAAAAAAGAAATTCAATATATACAGCCGTAGATTTTTATCATTGGTGTAAAGAAAACTATAATGAAAAAATGCAATTAACAGTAGTGGGCGATGGTGAAATATTCGACGAAATAAAAGAATTATATAAAGATGATGACATTTATTTTAAAGGTGCTGTATCTGATATGGAACCAGAAATAAAAAAAGCCGATATATTGCTAGGTGTAGATCGTTGTATGTTAGAGGCTGTAGCTTCAAAAAAACCATCGATTATTTGTGGTTATAATCGAAATACAGTATTAATCACACCTAAAATACTAAAAGATGCAATTGAAGAAAACTTTGGTGGTTATAGTTTAGGAGATGACAAAGAAGAATTATTTAGGTATAATACAAAACAAATCGAAGAAATAATAGAAAAAAATTATCAGTATGTAAAGAAAGAATTATCAATTACTAATAGTGTATTTTTAGATATTACTCCCTTTCCAAATATATTTGATATGAATTATTATTTTAATGATTTAAGTAATTTAACAAAAGAAGTTGATAAACTTACTGAACTAAATCAGCTTATTAAAGATGAAAATATTTATATAACTGATGAACTTCGAAAAATAGTAAACAGTAGAAGATGGAAACTTGTAAATAGACCTCTTGGAGCATTCAAAATAGTTAGAGGTGAAAGGAGTAACAAATGGATTTTAAAAAAATACCAGGACAAAAGATAAAAAAATATGGAGAAATTATTAATGACTGTAAACCAACAATAAGCATAGTTACTCCATATTATAATGGAGGAAAAACTATAGAAGAGACTTTCAATTCTGTCATGAATCAAACATATCCATATTTTGAATGGATAATTGTAAACGATGGTTCAAAAGATGAAGAGTCTAATAAAAAAGTAGAAAAAATTGTCAAATTGGATGATAGAATAAAGTATTTTAAAAAGGAAAATGGGGGACCAGCAATTGCTAGAGATTATGGCATTGCTCATACTAGTAAAGATACTAAATATGTTTTTTTCTTAGATGCAGATGATTTGATTGATCCTACAATGTTAGAATGTCTATATTGGACACTTGAAACGCATCCTGAAGCATCATTTGCATATACGACACTAGTAAATTTTGGTGAACAAGAGTTTCTTTGGGAAAAATACTTGACAATTGAACATGAAAAAGATGAAAACTTAATTAACATCACATCATTAGTAAAAAAAGAAGATTTACTGGAAGTAGGATGCTTTGGTATTAAAGAAAAAGCTATGTATGAAGACTGGAATCTTTGGTTAAAACTGATTAGAGCAGGCAAAACTCCATTAAGAGTAAGCGCTCCATTATTCTGGTATCGTAAATTTGGTGAAAGTGAATTATCACGTGCGAATAAAAATAAAGAGAATGCTATGAAATATGTAAAAGAAACTGCTAGTACTATTCCAAATGATATAGTAACACCGATTCAATTTCCTCGCTACGGAGATACATATGCGACATGCAAAAATTATGATTTGATAGTGCCGGATTATAAAAAAGATAAACGAAAAACAGTGTTGTTTATTTTCCCTTGGATGATGATTGGTGGAGCAGATTTCTTTAATTTAGAAGTAGTAAAAAGATTACCAAAAAATAAATATCGTTCAATAATCTTACTAACAACACCAAATAAGAATCCTATTAGACAGGATTTTGAAGATTATGCAGAAGTATATGATATGTCTTCATTCTTAGATAGAATAGATTATCAAGTATTTGCAAATTACATTATTGAATCAAGAAAAGTAGATTTAGTATTTGTATCAAATACTGAATATGGGTATTATATGATACCGTATTTAAAGGGAAAACATCCTGAAATTCCATTTATTGATTATATTCATTCAGTAGATCTTGCTGATCCAAGAAAAGGATTTGGAAGATGCACTAGAGATGTAGATAGTTATTTATATGGAACATATTGTTGTAATGGGTTCACTAGAAAACAGCTATTAGAAGACTTTAATAAGAAAAAAGTAGAAACTGTTTATATTGGAACTGATCATGAAAAATTTAATCCAGATAATTATGATGCCAATAAATTGAAAGAAGAATATAATATTCCTAAAAATAAAAAAATAATTACTTTTATTGCTAGGTTATCTGAAGAAAAAAGGCCGACTATGTTTGTGGAAATAGCAAAAAGAATTCATGAAAAGGATCATAATACATACTTTGTAATAGCTGGAGATGGCCCTTTAATGAACAATGTAAAACAGGAAGTGGACAATAACTTTAAATTGTTGGGAATGGTAAGTAAAACAGATGAAATATATGCCATAAGTGATATGACTATAAATTGTTCTTCATTAGAAGGATTGGCTCTAACATCTTATGAATCGCTTTCAATGTCTACTCCTGTAGTTTCAACTGACGTAGGAGGACAAACAGAATTAATTGATTCAGAAGTAGGAGGAGTAGTGCATTACAATAAAGATGCCTCACCTGAAGTTTTTGACAGAGAAATAAATGAATATGTAGAAGAGACTATAAGAGTATTAAAAAATTTAGGTGCCATAAAGAAAAACTGTCGTGCACGAATAGAAAAAGGGTTCTCATTAGAGATAATGTCAAAAAAAATTGAAAGCATTATTGAAGGTGCTATAAAAAACAATAAAATAGAGGCATATAAACCAGTAGATACAAGCGTATATGAACTAGCCTGTGAATCTTTTAGTAAACTATATTTTAATTATACTAATGATTATTATGAAAGAAATCTAGGATTTTATTTAACAGCTGAAAAAAGTAGACATCAAAAATTGTATAGAAAAATAAGAGCAAAGCTAGAAGTTTTTGGAGCTGTAAAAGAAGGAAAAATAGTAATAGAATTTTTAAGAAGATTCAAGAAAACAAGCAAAGATGTTGTATCTGTGTTTACAGAGTTTTTTAAAGCGTTAATCGCAGGAATAATTATTATATTAAAAATAGTTAAAAGAATAATAACTAGACCATTTAGAAAAAGAGGTTGACACATCAATCTCTTTTTATCTTTTATAATTAATTGTTATTTGTTATAATTAAGTAGAATAAGGAGTTTGATAAAGTGAACAAAAAAATACTTGTTATGTTAATAGTCTTAATGTTTTGTTTCGCGCCTAATATACAGGCTTTAGAAGGATGGTCAACAGAAAATGGTGAAAAGTATTATTATGAAAATGGTGAAAAAGTATCAGGTTTTAAAGAAATAGATAAAAAACTATATTTTTTCTCTAGAGTAAACTATGCTTTAAAAAAAGGTTGGCAAAATACTAGTGAAGGAAAATGGTATCAAAAGGCAGATGGAGAAGTAGTCAAAGGATTACAAACAATTAATGGAAAAAAATATTATTTTAATGACAAAGGAATAATGCAAACAGGATTTATTACTTTAAATGATAAACTATACTTCTTTTCAAGAGTAAATGGAGCATTGAAAAAAGGTTGGCAAAATGCCGGAGAAGGAAAATGGTATCAAAAGACAGACGGAGAAGTATTGATTGGCTCACAAGAAATCACAGGTGAAAAGTATTATTTTAATAATAATGGAATAATGCAAACAGGATTTATTACATTAAATGATAAATTATATTTCTATTCAAGGGTGAATGGAGCATTGAAAAAAGGCTGGCAAAATGCTAGTGAAGGATATTGGTATCAAAATAGTAATGGAGAAGTAGTAAAAGGTTGGCAAACTATAAGTGGTAATAGGTATTATTTTGATGACAAAGGTATTGAAGTACGTGGATTTAAAACAATAAATAATAAATTGTATTTTTTCTCAAGAGTAAATGGAGTGCTAAAGACAGGTTGGCAACATGCTAGTGAGGGGAAATGGTATCAAAATGCAAGTGGTGAAGTATTAACTGGCTTACAAGAACTTGCTGGGGATAAATATTATTTTAATAATAATGGAATAATGCAAACAGGTTTTGTTACCATAAATGGAAAAGTATATTTCTTTTCAAGAGTAAATGGAAAATTGAAAACGGGTTGGCAAAACACAAAAGAAGAAGGGCGCTGGTATCAAGATAAAAACGGTGAAGTTTTAATAGCGTCTGGTTGGCAAACAGTAGAAGGAAAAGAGTATTATTTTGAAGATAAATTTGTATTATGTGGAATGCATGAAATAGAAGGCAAAAAATATTATTTTGATGATGCAACATGCGAAAAATTAACTACCACAAAACGAACTAAGTATAAAAAAATTGTAATTAATGAAGAAACAGGTGAGTATATAAAAACACAATACTTACCAACTTATTATAGTCAAAAAGATCAAAGGTGGGCAAATAAAAAATATGGTTTAAGTACTATGGGTTCAACTGGATGTTCACCAACTAGTTTAGCTATGATTTTTACATCATATTTAGAAAAAGAAATTTTACCAGTAGATGTAGCCTATGATTTATATCAAAACACTTCGGAATTTAATAGGAGAATGAAAGGTACAAGTGGTAAAGGTGTAATATATGCATCAAATCATTTTGGAATAAAATATACAGGAATAGATTCAAAAGAAAAATTAGTAGAAAGTTTAAAAGAAGGTAAAATAGTGTATGCCGCAATGCAGAATGGAACGTTTGCTACACCAAGATGGAATCATGCTATAATAGTATTTGATTATGACGAAAGCAATGATACGACATTTGCGTATGATCCATTAAATACAGCAAATAACAGATGGCATAAGATTAATTTGATTTGGGATGAACAAAGTAGAGATCCTGATGATAGAACAGGTGGATATGCAATATATGCTTTAGAAAAATAGGAGGTGTAATCGGTGAAAAAATATGTAATTTTTGTATTAAATGTAATTATGCTATTTTCAATTACTAATGTATATGCAGAAGAAGCGGTTACAGAAATAAAAACTGTTGAAGACAAAGTAGGTTGGGTTACAGAAAATGATAATACTTATTATTATGAAAACAACCAAAAAGTTTCTGGTTTTAAAACAATTGATAATAAACTATACTTTTTTTCCAGAGTTAACTATGCATTAAAAAAAGGCTGGCAGAATGCCAAGGAAGGAAAGTGGTACCAAAATAGCAACGGAGAAGTAGTAAAAGGATTACAAACAATCGATAAGAATAAGTACTATTTTAATGATAATGGAATAATGCAAACCGGATTTATTGCTTTAAATAATAAGTTATATTTCTTCTCAAGAATGAATGGAGCACTAAAGACCGGTTGGCAAAATGCCAGTGAAGGATATTGGTACCAAAATTCTGCTGGAGAAGTAGTGAAAGGACTTCAAACAATAGGTGGAAAGAAATACTACTTTAATGAAAAAGGAATAGAA
>CADBCT010000002.1 GCA_902793315.1 uncultured Erysipelotrichaceae bacterium | reverse complement strand
TTATATACCTGCAAAAGATATAAATATTAATGATTTGGTTAAGTATTCTAACAATACAAATCATAAAGTCGTTAAAATAGATTCAGAAGATATTAATGAAACAGTTTATAATATAGAAGTTGAAAGTACTCATAATTTCTATGTTGGAACTCAAGAAATACTAGTTCATAATATTAGAAGAAGTTTAAGACCAATCAAATAAAAAAGAAGTGTAAATTATACACTTCTTTTTATATTAATTTATAACTAATTATTACCATCTTTTAGGATAGTTATATTATCCGATTTTTTATACTCATAGTAGCCATTAGAGATATAGGCATCATATACATCATTATATTCATCTATTATTCTACCATCTAATACTACATAATCCACATCTGGTTCATTGTCATGATATAAAATTTCATATAATGTATCTCGATTAGCTAAATGCGCTACAATAAGACCAGATGCATTTACTGAGGCATCTTTTGGTACGTTTTTTAAAAATGTTTCCATTCCATTATACATTGTAAATTCCTTATAATACATAGTAGAGTATAGTGATATTTGGTTATAAGGTTGAGCTGTATAAACTAATATACTTCCAAATAAGCATACAAACAAATAATTATATTTTTTAAATTCTTTTACGTTCAATATCATTAAATAAAATATGAAAGCAACAACTCCGTTGCTATAATGAAAATCGATAAGATAACAATATATATAAGTTGTCATAATAGTTAATAATAAAGGTGTTAGTAATATGTAATTCTTCCATTGCTTATGTTTAAAAGGAATAAATCCAAGTGGTAAAAACAAAAGCAATAGATATTCTATTTTGTAAGCGCTTTGAGCTGGATCAGATAATGTTAATTGATTCAAAAAGTATCCCGGATTAGAAATTATAGTTTTAATAGCACCCAACATTCCCTCGTTATCAAGAATTAAATTTTCGTATCTATATGACATCGGTCCTTCACCGATATGTGTCAATATGATATTTACCGCAATAAAGTATATTAAACCAATTAAAGTAGTTGTAATGCCTAGTTTTTTATTATTATCAAACAAGGTATAAATACCAAAAATTATAATATATAATGGAGCATCTTCTTTTACAAATAATACCAGGAGCAGTGCCAGCCAGTATAGTTTATAATTCTTTTTTTCATAGAAGTAAAATAACCATAGTAAGAGTGGGGTTAAAAATGTATTTTCATGAAAATCATAAAATGTACTACATATAGCTGGAGCATATAACGCATATAATAGGCAGAGCAATACTATTATAATGTTAGAAAATTTTTTGTTTTTACAAATTAAATATATTGGAATAATACCAGAAGCTATTAATAAAGCAGCTAGTAGTTGTAATGTAGTAGGACTTGAAAAAATTGCATATATAGGTAATCCAAGATAATAAATAGGTGATATATGCACTGCAAAATGACTTAGAAATTGATTTCTTTCAGTTGTAGAATATGGAATTAAAGTTTTTTTCATATAGTAAAAGTTTTGTGAAGGTATTCCTAAATCAAAATTTGATGCACTAAAAGTTTTATATCTAAGAACTGTTACTATTGCAATGCTTGAAAACATTATTATTGCAGATAAAGCAACAATTACCATAGTTGTTTTATTACTTATTTGTATGTTCATTTTAATACTTTCTAATTTGTATTTGTATAATAGTATAAATAATAAAAATAGTGTCAAAAGAAAAAATGCATTTCGAATTGAAAATGACCAATATATTGAACAAATTGTGTATAAAATTATTGCTAAAATATATTCAAAATTCTCTTTTTTAAGAAAATAACTAATGATGGTTAATATAATAAATGTGATAAAGAATATTAATATAATAATAGGTAAACTTAAGTCACTAGCAAAGCTAATATTATAAAAAGTATCTTTTGTAATTATTTTGCATGCTATGAAAGTAATTAACCATGTTGATAATAGTCTGAAAATAATATTAGATGTTTTGAAAACTCTCTTCATAAATCTCACCTCTATACTTTTTTTAAGTATAGCATATATCAATAATGGTATGTATATAAAAATTAACTTTTTTTAATGTTTTACTAAAAAAAACAAATATGCTATACTATAAACAGTGAAAATGAGGTTTTACTATGAAAAAACAAGTTGAGCAAGCTGTTATTTTGGCTGGTGGAATGGGAACACGCTTAAAACCATTTACTAATAATAATCCAAAACCAATGTATCCAATTAATGGAGTTCCATTTATTGAACATTTAGTATTGCAAGTAAAAAAAATTGGCATAAAAAACATTGTAATATTATTAGGATATTTACCTCAAAAAGTCATTAACTATTTAGGTACCGGAGAAAAGTATGGAGTAAAAATATCATATGATATTACTCCGGAGTCTTATGATACATTAGATAGATTAATACACGCTAAAGAAAAACTTGAGGAAAGTTTTCTTCTTATGTATTGTGATAATTATTGTCCAATTGATTTTGATAGTTTAGTCAATAATTTTTATAAGCATAAAGCAAGCATAGAATTATCTGTTTATGATAATATTGATTTGTATACAAAAAATAATGTTTTTGTAAATAGTGATGGTTTAGTTATAACTTATGATAAATCTCGTGAAGATAAAAGTCTTAATGGAGTAGAAATAGGATATGCTATTGTTAAAAAAAATGTATTAGATTTAGAATATGGTAGTAATAGAAATTTTTCAAAAGCTGTTTTTCCTAAACTTGTTTCTAATAAAGGATTATTTGCTACTGTTACTTCTCATAGATATTATTCGATTGGATCATTTGAAAGAATGTCATTAACAGATGAATTTTTTAAACCCAAAAAGGTGGTTTTTTTGGACAGAGATGGTACTATAAATAAGCGAGCTCCTAAAGCTTGTTACATTGAAAAGGCAAAAGATTTTATATGGCTAAGTGGCGCAATTGAAGCCATAAAAATGTTAAATGATAATAATATAATAACTATTTTGATTACTAATCAGCCAGGAATTGCTAGAGGGAATTTAACTATTGATGATTTAAATAAAATTCATGATAAAATGCAGTCTGATTTAGCTAAGGCAGGTGCAAAAATAGATTATATATATTATTGTCCACATAATTGGGATGATGGCTGTTTGTGTCGAAAACCAAAACCCGGACTTTTATATCAAGCTCAAAAGGATTTGTCATTAAATTTAACTGAATGCGTATTTTTTGGGGACGATGAAAGAGATATGGAAGCTGCTAAGGCTGCAAGAGTTAAGGGCATTTTAGTTGGTGAAGAATATTCACTTAAAGATGCAGTTACAGACTATTTAAGAGGTGATTAAATGATTGTTTCAAAAACCCCATTACGTGCTTCGTTTTTCGGTGGAGGTACTGATTTTTATGACTACTTTCATAACTCTAAATATGGGTATGGATGTGTAATTAGTACAGCATTAGATATGCATGTATATATAGTAGTAAATAAAAGATTTGATGATAAAATTCGATTAGTTTATAATGATAATGAATTGGTTGATAATGTTGATGAAGTTAAACACAATATTATTCGAGAAGCATTAAAAATAACTAATATTACTTCAGGGATTGAAATTCTATATTTAGCTGATTTACCTATGACAAATCTTGGAGTTGGATTAGCATCATCATCATCATTAGCTGTTGGAGTTTTAAATGCCTTACATGCTTATAAGGGCGAAAAAGTTTCAAAAGAACAACTGGCTAAAGAAGCAATTGATATAGAAATAAATAGATTACATCAAGAAATAGGAATTCAAGATCAATATGCTGTTTCATATGGGGGATTTAATAAGTATATCTTCAATAATGATGATACGGTTTCAATAAAAAAGCTTAATTTAAATGATGAAATTAAAGAAAACTTGTTGAATCATTTGATGTTTTTTTATACTGGAAATGCGCGTGACTCTAAAGCGATTTTTAAAGAACAAAAGAAGACTACTAAAAACAAAAGTGAAATATTAGATTCATTAGTCGAGATGGTAACCTTATCTGAAGAATATTTATTGAATAATGATTTGGATAATTTTGGATATTTACTTGGAAAAGCATGGGAAATAAAAAAACAATTTGCAAGTGGAGTATCCAATAAAGATATTAATAATATGTATGATTTAGCTATTAAGAACGGAGCTCTAGGAGGTAAAATTCTAGGTGCTGGTGGAGGAGGATTCTTGCTTTTGTATGTTCCTTTAAATAAAAAGAATAAAGTAAGAAAAGCATTATCATCATATAAAGAAGTCAATTTTAAAATAGATGATGAAGGAAGTAGAATAGTTTATAAAGATTAGAGGTGCATTATGAAAAAAATAATAGATGAATATATTAATAATGAGATAGAGATTTTGCATGCCTTGGATGTTGAAAATATAATATCAATAATAGATATTCTAATTGATGCATTAAACAATGAAAAACGTATATTCATTTTTGGAAATGGTGGTAGTGGGTCTACTGCCTCTCATATTAATAATGATTTTAATAAAGCTATATTTAAAAAGACTGATAAAACTTTTAAGTTTAATTGTTTAAACGATAATGTTCCTCTTATTTTAGCAATAGCAAATGATGAAGGATATGATGAAGTGTTCAAGTATCAATTGAAAAATATAGGAATAAATAAAAATGATATTGTTATTGCTATCTCTGGTAGTGGTAATTCTCAAAATATTATAAAAGCTGTTTCTTATGCTAAAAGAAAAAATGCTACAATCATTAGTTTAACTGGTTATGATGGCGGCAAGCTAAAAAAGATATCAGATTATAATATAAATTCTAATATTGAACATATGCAAATTACTGAAGATATTCATTTATTTTTAGAACATTTAATAATTTCAGTTCTTTATAAATTATATGGTAAAGGAGGTTACTTAAAAGATGAGTAAAATTTTAATTACGGGTGCAGCTGGCTTTATTGGTTCTCAATTAGCATATAGACTTTTTCTAGAGGGTGAAGAAGTAACCTTATTGGATAATTTTTCGTATGGAAGAGATGATAATTTAGTATTTGAAGGCCATGATTTTAGTCAAGAAATATGTCGCGAAGATATTAGAAATCTTGAGTATATGGAAGAATTATTTTCTAAAAATAAATTTGATACTGTATATCATTTCGCTGGTATTACACCACTTCCTGATTGTCAAAATAATCCAGTTGAGGCTACCGAGGTTAATATAGTAGGTACTACAATAATTTTAAATTTATCTAGAAAGTATGGAGTAAAAAGAATTATTTTTGCCAGTACCTCAGCAGTTTATGAAAATAATACAGATTTTCCTTCTGTTGAAGATGTTGTTGAAAAACCTAGTTTAATATATCCTAGTACGAAATATGCTGCAGAACAATTATGTAAAGCTTTTTATGATGCATATCATATACCAATAGTTATATTGAGATTCGCTAATGTTTATGGACCACATGCTGATTGTTTAAGAACACAGCCTCCTGTAATGGCTTATATAATTAGAGAATTGTACAAAGGTAATAGTCCAATACTTCATTCTGATGGAAATCAAAAAAGAGATTTTGTTTATGTTGATGATTTAATTGACTTGGCTTTATTAGTTAGAAAAAATAAAAGCTTTGATACTGTTAATGTTTCAACTGGCAAAGTTGTATCTATAAAGGAAATAACAGCTTTAATAGCTGAAGCTATGGGTAAAGAAAAGATAAAAACTAAGTATATGAAAGTTTCTCATTTTTGGAATAACTATCCGGAATTGTACAGTAAGCCATATCCTATATCTACAGAATTATTAGAACATGAAGTTCTTAAATATACTTGCTTATCAAATGAACATGCTTATAACAATTATGGTTGGCAACCTAAAACATCTTTAAAAGAGGGAATAGATAAAACTGTTAAATATACTTGTGAAATTTTAGATAAAATAATAGGTGATAATAATGGATAAAATATCATTAATTATACCTTGCTATAATGAAGAAAAAGCTCTTCCATATTTAAATAAAGAACTACTTAAATTAAAAAAAAGTATGTCTAAAGTTAAATTTGAAGTGATTTTAGTAGATAATGCGTCTATTGATAATACTTTAAAAATAATGAAAGAGTATCATAAAAAATACAATTATGAGTATCTTTCTTTTTCCAGAAATTTTGGAAAAGATGCATCAATGTATGCTGGTTTAAAAGCTTCTACTGGAGACTTTGTAGCAATTTTGGATTCTGATTTACAAGATCCTCCATATTTAATAGAAAAAATGTATCAAATATTAAAAACAGAAGATTTTGATTGTGTTGCAACATATAGAAAAGATCGTAAAAACGAACCATTATTTAGGTCATTGTTTGCTAATTTATTTTATAAGTTGATGAGTAAGATTTCTAATTATGAAATAAAAAATGGTGCCCGTGATTTTAGATTAATGACTAGACAAATGGTAGACTCAGTACTACTTTTGAAGGAAAATGAAAGATTTACAAAAGGAATTTTTTCTTGGGTTGGTTTTAAGACAAAATGGATTTCATTTGAAAATCATGAACGTATAGCTGGTGAAACAAAGCTGCCAATGAAAAGTGCTTTCAATTATGCTTTAAGAGGAATTACTTCTTTTTCCACTGTGCCTTTAAAGATTGCTTCAGTTACTGGGGTCATCTTTTGTATAATTGCTGTTGCTTATATGTTCTTTACAATCATAAATCATTTTATTTCGCCTGATATATCGTCAGGATATTCATCTATAATGTGTGTGTTATTGTTCGGATTTGGATTAGTTTTATTGGTTTTGGGAATAATAGGAGAATATTTAGCAGAAATATATTTAGAAATAAAAGATAGGCCAAAGTTTATAATTAAAGAGAGTAGTGATGGCCTAAAAAAAATAGATAAGTATGATTAGAATTAGTAGTTTACTACTAATTTTTTTTATATACTTTTATAATAATATTTGATAAAATTATAGTGGTGTATGATATGAAAAAAAGACAAATTAAAAAATTTTTTTCTGAAAATAAGATTTATATTTTTACTATATTTTGTTCGATTATATTAACCGGTATAATTTATTTTTTACAAGATGTAACACCTTTAGGTAAAAACGGATTGTTGGATGTAGACTTTTTTCATCAGTATTGTCCTTTTATGTTTGAATTATATAATCGTATAAAAACTTTTTCTATGTCTACATATTCTTTTACAATGGGCTTAGGATTACCTTTTTATAGAAATTATTTAACTTATTTATCAAGTCCATTAAATTTGATAATGATTTTCTTTTCTAAAAAAGGATTATTAACATCTTTTTCTATAATTATAGCTTTGAAAGTAGTATTAGCTGCAACTTTAATGGTTTACTATTTATGTAATAAATTTCACAAAAAAAATGCTTATTTTATATTATTAGGTTTATCTTATGCATTATCTGGGTATTTTACTGCATATTATTGGAATCTTATGTGGTTTGATGGAGTATATTTATTACCGCTAGTTGTGCTTGGAATAGAAAAATTAATTGATGAAGGAAAGTGGAAATTATATACTTTATCTTTAGCAATAAGTATTTTTTCAAACTACTTTATTGGTTATATGATATGCATTTTTTCAGTTGTATATTTTTTAATATATTTAATTCTGAATAAAAATGTTGATAAGGGCAAAAGAGTATCACTTTTTGTCGTATCATCATTGACTGCAGGGTCTTTATTAGCATTTTTATTAATTCCACAATTTTATGCATTTACAACAACTTCCGCATCAACTGATACAATGCCTAATTTTGTCTATTATTCATTTACTATTTTTGAAATATTGCAAAAGCATTTTAGTGGTGTATTTTCAACAACACCAGTTTTATCTAAAACAGATGCTCCTAATATTTATGCTGGTGTATTGTCACTATTGCTAGCATTAATGTTTATTTTTAATCATAAAATTGAAACTCGAGTTAAGTTAGCATATTTAGTATTACTAGTATTAATGATATTACCATTTTTTATACCTCAATTAGATTTTATACTTCATGCATTTCATATTCCAAACGATTTGCCATATCGATATTCTTTTCTTTATATTTTTGTCTTGGTTGTTATTAGTGCCTATTCTTTTGAGAAATTAGATAAAGTTAAGTTTAAATATGTATTTGCTATATTTATAATTATTATAATATTTTTAGTATTTTTATTATTAAATAAGAAAGTTAGAATTATTTCTGTCAAAAATTTATATACTAATATAATTATTATTGTCTTGTATTTCATTTGTTATTTGGGGATTAGATATACTAAATTTAAAAAAGTAGTGTTTATTTTAGCATTAGGAATACTTTCATATGAACTAGTAAATAATACCAATACTAATTGGAATATTGATCAAAATGTTAAGAATTTTAATGAAATTTTAGATGAATATGGAGCAAAAGTAAAAGCAATTAAAAAACAAGATTCAGATGATTTGTTTTATAGAATTGCAACTGATGACTTTGCTACATACAATGATTCATCAATGTTAAACTATTATGGGTTTACATCGTTTAGTTCTATGAATGGCTATGGTTTTAATGAATTTCAAAGTAAATTAGGGATAAAGAACAATGGGGCTAATTCATACATATATAGTAGTCAAACACCAGTTTTTGACATGATGTTTGATATAAAGTATATGTTGATTAAGAGAAAAAACAACTTAGAAGATTATAAGTTAATAAATGATGATACATTCAAATTTAAATATAATAATAGTATTGCATTTGCTGTACCAACTTATATTCGGGATTGGAAATGTTCAAGTAAAGATGCCATTAAAAACCAAAATGATTTTATTAATATAACTACAGGAATGAGTCCGTTTACTAAAATTACAGACTATGATAAAGAATTAGTTGAGGAAAATGATGGAAGTATTGTGATTAAATATTCTCTACATACCGATGCTACTAATTTATATGCATTTATTGAAAATGATACGGTTAATTATTATATTATCAATGATGTTTTATATTATCGAAAAGAAGAATATGAATCTAATGTAGATACAGATATAGATTATTCGGAAATAAAAAGTGATATGGAATATTCTGTTATTGAAATGAATGGATACGATGATATTTATATAAGTTATGATACACCTAAGGGAAAGGACAAATTTAGAGTTTATAGCTTTGACAATGATACGTTCATTAACGCTTATAAAAGATTAAATTCAGGATCATTTAAAATAACTGATTTTAAGGAACATAGAATTGAAGGAACAATAACTGCAAGGAACAATATGGTTTTATATACTTCAATACCATATGATAAAGGGTGGAAAGTATACGTTGATGATAAGCAAGTAAAAACGTATGCTCTAGTCGATGCTGTATTAGCTGCTGATATTCCAGCTGGAAATCATAAAGTGGTATTAAAATATAATATTTATGGCATGAAAATAGGAATGATAATATCATTAATAGCTTTGTATGTTTTGTTATTTTATGATAAAATAAAAGTGATTTTTGCAAAGAGGTTCGGTGATAAGTATGAGCATAGACATAATAGTTCCAGCAAAAAACGAAGAAGAAAACATAGAATTAATTTTCAAAGAAATAAGAAAAAAACTGAGAAACAAAAAACATAATATAATTTTCGTAGATGATGGATCTACTGATAATACATTTAAAAAAATGAGGCATTTAGCTTTAACAAATAGAAATGTTAGAGTATTATCCTTTACAAGAAATTTTGGTAAAGATGCTGCTATTTATGCAGGCTTTAAATATTCTGCTTCTGATTATGTAGCAATTATAGATGCTGATTTGCAACAAGATCCAAAATATATTGTTGAGATGTTAGAATTTTTAGAAAAAAACTCTGACTATGATATTGTAACAATGGTAAATGATTATTCAAAATCTAAGAAAATACAACGATTTATGAAAAAGTGTTTTTATAAGATTATGGAAAATAATACAGGTCAAAATTATGAAATAGGGGCTTCTGATTTTAGAGTAATGCGACGAAATGTTGTTAAAGCAATGCTTGAAATAACCGAGAAGAATAGATTTACAAAAGGTTTGTTTTCTTATTTAGGATTTAAACAACATTCAATTTCATATGTACCTAACAAAAGGCAAGCAGGGAAGAGTAAATTTAATTTAATTAATCAATTTAGATATGCCTTGAAAGGAATTATTAGTTTTTCAATTTTACCATTATCTAAATTGGCTGCTTTTGGAATAATAATGTCTTTACTTGTGCTATTAATGAGCATTTTTATTCAAAATATTAAGTTAACTATTTGCCTGTTAGTATTACTGTTTATAATATTATTCATCTATCTATGGTTATTTTCCTTGTATTTAAATAAAATATATTCAGAAATAAATGGTAGATTACCATATGTTATAAGAATTAAAATCAATTTAGATTAATCAACACTTAGGTGTTGATTTTTTTTGTAAAGGAAGTGTCAAAACAAGAAAAAACACTTTTTTCTTCTTTACTTTTTAAATAGATTTAGATAATATATACTTAAGTAGTGGTTGATTGTGGTGAAAAGTGGGGGATATTATGTTTATAGGAGAATATCATCATACGATAGATGAAAAGAACAGAATTATTATTCCTGCTAAGTTCCGCGGGGAACTTGGCAAAGAATTTATCGTTACCAGAGGAATTGAAAATTGTCTTTTTGTCTATTCGCTAGAAAACTGGGCTAAAATTACAACTAAACTTAATGCTTTGCCTTTCACTAAGAAAGATGCGAGAACTTTTAATCGTTTCTTTATGTCAGGTGCTACTAATGTAGAATTGGATAAACAAGGACGTGTAAATGTAACTGCTCCATTAATTGATTATGCAAATATTGTAAAAGACTGTGTGATTATTGGAACAGGTGATAGACTTGAAATTTGGGCGCAAGAAGCTTGGAATGATTTCTTCAATTCTACAAAGGACAGTATGTCAGACATAGCCGAAAATTTATTTAGCGAGAGTGTTGATCTATAATGGAAAAACACATAAGCGTATTACTTAATGAATCTATTTCCTCCCTAAATTTAAAAGTAAATAGTATTATTGTAGACGCGACTTTAGGCTATGGAGGACACAGTAGTAACATCTTGGATAGAATAAAAGAGGGGTATTTATTCGCCTTTGACCAAGATAGTGAAGCAATTCGGCATAGTACCGATCGCTTATCAAAGATCGGTACTAACTTCACTATCATTAAGAGTAATTTTGTTCACATGAAAGAAGAATTAAATAAACTTAATGTGTCAAAGGTAGACGGAATCCTATTTGATTTAGGGGTTTCTTCGCCTCAATTAGATGATAGTGAAAGAGGCTTTTCATATCATAATGAAGCTAGACTTGATATGAGAATGGATAAAAGTCAAAAACTATCAGCCTATGAAGTTGTAAATAACTATTCAAAAGCAGAATTAGCTAGGATTTTTAAACAATATGGAGAGTCTAAATTTGCTAATAACATTGCAAAAAAAATAGTTGAATATAGAGAAAAGAAAAAAATTGAAACTACTTTAGAATTAGTAGAAGTAATAAAAACAGCAGTTCCGATGAAATTTAGGCTTGATAAACATCCAGCAAGACAGATTTTTCAAGCAATAAGAATTGAAGTAAATCATGAACTTGATGTCTTAGAACCTGCAATATTACAAGCTTTAGATTTGCTAAACATAGGGGGACGTTGCGCTATTATTACTTTTCATTCATTAGAAGATAGAATTGTAAAAAGAGTATTTAATGAAAAATGTAAAATAGATGATAAAGTAAAAGGAATGCCTAATATACCAGAAGAATATTTACCAGACTATAAATTGGTTTATAATAAGGCAATTAGTCCTAGCGAAGAAGAAGTAAAGAATAATCCTAGAGCCAGAAGCTCTAAGTTAAGAGTAATTGAAAAAATAAAATAGGAGTGATTAGATGAAAAAGTACAAGAAGAAAATTAAAATGTCTAAGTTTGAGAAATTAATCTATTCTCTAGCTATTTTCTTGTTGGTTATAGCTCCTATTTCAATAGTTTTTTCTAAAGCTACTTTAGCGAAGATTAATTTTGAAGTAGAGAAACAAAAGAAAGAAATAGAAATTCAAAAGAAAACTAATGAGTCGCTTGCAATGACAATTGACGAATTGGCTTCATTGACAAAGATTCAAGAAGTTGCAGAACAGCAAGGATTAAGTTATAATAATGGTAATATAAAGTCTGTTGCTAGTAACAATTAGAATTAGGATGTGATATCTTGGCTAAAAGGAAGAGAAAAAATAATATTAGATATTCTAAATTGGTTATATTAGGTTCTCTTCTTTTATTTTGCCTAATGATAGGGAGAATCATTCAATTAGGAATGTCTAGTGAAATAGATGGTGTTAATTTAAAAGAGTTAGCTAGTAATAGAACTACTAGAACAGAAACTATTTCAGCAATGAGAGGATCAATTTATTCAGTAAATGGTGATGTTTTAGCTCAAAATGTAGCATCATATAAATTAATAGCTTATTTAGATCCTAAAAGAACAACTAATAAGAAAAAACCACAACATGTTGTAGATAAAGAAGAGACAGCTACTAAGTTAGCTCCAATAATTGGAATGGAAAAAGATGATGTATTAAAATATTTATCTAAAGAAAATGTTTATCAAACAGAGTTTGGTACTAAAGGTAAAGATTTAAATGAATTAACTAAGAAGAAAATAGAAGATTTAAATCTTCCTGGTTTAGATTTTATTGAAAGTTTTAAAAGATATTATCCTAAAGGTAACTTTGCTTCTTATACAATTGGTTATACTAAAACTGATGAAAAATCTAATATAATTGGAGAATTAGGAGTAGAAAAACAGTATGATAAATTACTTAAAGGAGAAGATGGACATCTTACTTATCAAAAAGATTTAAAAGGTTATAAAATAGCTGATACACCAGTAGTTAGAAAAGATGCTATTCAAGGAAAAGATATTTATTTAACAATTGATTCTAATATTCAATTCTTTATAGAACAAGCTATAAATAATTCCCATAAAGGTTATAACTGGGAATGGTTTCATATAACTATTCTAGATGCTAAAACTGGTGCTGTTTTAGGAACTAGTAGTAGTCCTTCTTTTGATCCGAATAAGCGAGATTTAGTTAATTATCTTGATATGATGATTTCTTCTCCATATGAGCCTGGAAGTACTATGAAAACATTTACTTATATGGCTGCAATGGAAAATGGAGTTTATAATGGTAGTGAAACATATCGTTCAGGAGTTTATACTACTAGCGATGGTACTGAGATAGGTGACTGGGACCGTGGAGGTTGGGGAGTAATCTCCTTTGATAAAGGTTATGCTATGAGTAGTAATGTTGGAGTTATTAATCTTATTAATAGACATATGTCTAGTTTAATGCTTAAACAATACTTCAAAAAATTAGGTTTTGGTAAAAAAACTGGTATTGAATTACCTAATGAAATGAAAGGTAAATTAGATTTTAAATATGAGACAGAAATCTATAATGCTGGATTTGGACAAGGTATTACTACGACACCAATTCAAAATGTTAAAGCACTTACTCCGCTTACTAACGATGGAGTATTACTAGAACCATATGTTATTTCAAAAATAGTTGATTCAGATACTAAGGAAACTATCGTTGAAAATAAACGTAAAGAAGTAGAAAGAGTTGCATCAACTGCTACGGTACAGAAAATGATTCAATTAATGAGCGATTGTGTTAATGGTTATGGAAATACTGGTAGTGGATATCGAATTGATAGTGGTGAATTAATAGGTAAAACAGGTACTGCTCAAATAGCTAATGAAAAAGGAGGGGGTTACCTAAGTGGTAAAGAAGATATTATTTCTTCTTTTGCAGGTATTTATCCTAAGAGTAATCCTCAAGTAATTATCTATGCTTCAATTAAAAAACCTAGTGGTGGTAGTCAAAAACCAGTTAGTAATGCGGTTAAAGAGATAGTTGCTAATATATCAAAATATTATGGTAATAGTGATAGTAACTCTTCAAAGACTATTAATATTACTAAGTATCAAGTAGAAAGTTTTATCAATCAAAAAACTGAGAATGTGAAGTTAGACTTAACTGCTAAAGGAATAAAGTATCAAGTAATTGGAAATGGTAGTAAAGTTATTAATCAATCACCAAATAGTGGTGATATAATGACAAATAATGATATAATATATTTAATAACTAATGATAGTTCAATGAAAGTACCTAGTGTTCAAGGATTATCTTCAAAAGTAGGTAAAGATATTTTACAAAAACTAGGTTTAAAGGTTAAATTAGATGGAGTAGGATATGTTACAGAACAATCTGTTGCTCCAGGGACTGCTATTACTAATGGAATGGAAATTACACTTAAATTAGCTCCTAAATATCAATAAAAAGGGATGATTTGATGAAAAAAATGATTAATATACGTAATAATATTATTATTGTATTATGTATTACAATTGTCTTAATGGCTATTGGTTTTATTGCTATATCTGTAAAATTAAAAGCTTATAAAGATAAAGAAGAAAGTTTTAATGTAGTATTTAGTGATATATCTAAGAAAAGTACTATTAAAGGTTCAACAAAATCTCCTGTTGGAGAAGTATCAATTGAATCTTCTGGAAAGGTTTTAAATATGAATTTTTCTTTATTTGCTGCTCATGATGAATTGACATATACAGCAACAATTAAAAACAAAGGTACTCTTCCTGCTAGAATTGTTAGTATTCATAAAAATCCGGATTATAATATTAGTACTTATAAGAATTTAATCTATCCTGTTTCAATTACAACAACAGATATTGAAGGAAAGACTCTATTACCAGGAGAAGCAATTGAATATTGCATAACAATCTACTATAGTCCTTCAATAAGTGGAAACACTCCCAAGAATTTTAATTATAATTTAGCTCTAATTACAGAGTCTAATTAAAGCAAAGTAATCTTTGCTTTTTCTTTTGTTTAATTGACAAGAACTGAGTTTTTGTTATAATTATTATAGTGGGATGTGATACCTAGTGAACAAGAAAAGGGTAATCAAAATTTTAATTTTAATAATCTTAATATTGATAGCAGGTTTATCAATATTTTTCGGAATATATTTTACTAAGTTAACTACTCCAAAACATATTTTTGAAGTAGGAATTGATAGATTAGATAATAAAATAACTAATTATACTAAAATAGATGATAAATATAATTTAAATGAAACTTTTAGTATTACTTCTACTTTAGATTTTGACTTAGACAGTGAAGATTATTTAAATAAATCAAAGACAAATAAAGAATATTTAGATAAGTATAAGACAATTAAAAATTTATCTGCTACAACTAATAATATTACTATTAACCAAAAAGGTAAGAAAAAGACTGCTTTAATAGAAATAGAAAGTTTATTAGATAAAGAAAAACTATTGCATTATAAGTATTTGATTGATAATTCTACTAGCTATTATTATGTTGAAGATGTTTTAAATAAGTATGTTAATGATGGAACAAATAATTATTTTGAAATGTTTAATGATGGTAGTAATACTGTTGAAAATATGACTTATTTGCATAGTGCTGTAATAAATGCTTTAAAGAGTAGTATTAAAGAAGAGTATTTTGAAAAATATAATGTAGTAGAAAATATTGATGGTTCTAAGGAAGAAGTTAATCAGGTATCACTTAGAATTGATGATAAAAGGATTCATGAAATTTTGAATTCAATAATTAGTAATTTGAAAGATGATGCTAGAGCTAATGAAATATTAACAAGTATTGATGAAAATTTTTCAAAGTATAAGATTAAGAATAGTACTCAGATATTAGAAAAGCAAGAGTCATATACTATTAATATTTATGTTAGTAAATACCGTAATGTGGCTTTAAAATATGAAATAGTTCATTTAAAAGGTGATGAAAAGAAAATTTATAGCTACCTAGGTGATTCATCACAAGGAACTTTATATTATATTGAAGATGATACTGTTATTTATGCGATTAAGTTAAAGGATGATCAAAAAATAATAGATGGAAAAATTAGTGATTCTGCTAGTAAAGAAGTAGGTACTATAAAATTAGAAAAAAATGATTTTGGAACATATTTTACTTTGAATTTTGATGATAAAGAAACAAAGTATGATATTATTTATTCATCTAAGAATACTAATGTTAAAGATAATAAATCGTTTAATAATGAAAAAAAGCTATCTTTTAAGTATTTAACTAAAAAAGTAAGTATTTTAAGTGGAGAGATAACTTTAAATTCTGAAGTTAGTAATAAGGCAACAATTGAAGAAGATGTAACAGAATCAGTTTTATCATCGACACTTAGTGATGAAACAAAGGATAAATTTGCAAATAGAACTGAGAAGCTAAAAGAAAGATTAAAGAAGTAGGAGGTAATTATGGCAGAAAAAGGAAAGGGTAAAAGTACAAAGAAAAATGTTAAAAAGAAAGTGACTACTAAAAAAATTTCAAAAAAGGAACAATTTGATTCAACAAATATTTTGAAAATAATCTTTGCAATATTAGTAGTTGTAGTAATTGTATTAAGTATAGTTGTAATAAAGAAAAAGAATGAGTTAAAGAATGAACTAAAAGCAAATATTGTTGTACCAATCGTAAACAAAGCTGAAGAAGCACCTTTTAATATTAATTTGAGAGCTTTAAATGCTAGTAGTGAAACATATATATTTAAAGTGACTAATTATAGTAATAATACTGTTAATAAAGAAAATCTTCATTACTATATTGATGTTCAAAATACTACTGATACTAAAATTGAATTAACTAAACATGGTAGTAACGTAAATTTATTAAAAGGACAAGAACAAGAAACAATAGATTGTGGAGAAGTTCCTAAGGATGAAAAAGAATCAATATATTATGAGGTGAAAATTGTAACACCAGGCAAATTAACAAAAGATGATTATATAAATGTAAAAGTAAGAGCTGTAAAGTAGGTAAAACCTACTTTTTATTGTTTGGGTAAATGTTTAATATCGCTTGATTTGACAAGCATAAAATGATATAATTAATAGGAATATATGTATATATTGGAGGAATAAATATGGGCTTTGATATTGATAATGAAAAAATACAAATTGAAAAAGACGGTAAATTAATTGATTGTGATATTTTGTTTACTTTTCATTCAGAAGATACTATGAAAGCATACTTTGGTTATACTGATCATAGTTTTGGAAAAAATGGAAGACAAAACATTTATATATCTGCAGCAAGTTTGTTAGATCCAAAAGCAGAGTTAGAAAATGTAACGGATCCTGCAGAATTAGCTATGGTGCATGATGTTTTACAACAAATAGACAAGGAAGCAAATAGTTAGGAGGCAGTATTTATGGCTGAAGAAAAAAGAAAAACACTAGAAGAAGCTCAAGAAGATTATCAAAAAATATTTGATAAAATGCAGACAACAAAGAAAAACAAGAATTAAAAGAGAGTATAGCACAATTAGAAGATGTTTTAGAAATAGCTGGTGAAAAAATAGCTACTGCAGCTAAAGCTGAGGAAGTCCAGTCTGAAGAAGTAGTTTCAAAAGCAGAGTTACCTGATTTTGAAGAAATCTTAAAAATGAGTGATGACTCTAAGAAGGAAATAGTAAGTAGTGCAAATAAATATGGACTTAATCAAAGAAAAATTGCTGATATAGTTATTTCAATAGATGATGATGATTATAAGAAAGAAATTTTATCTAATGCAAAACAATATGGGTTTTCTGATTATGCTATTCTAGATATAACTAATTCTATAAAAGATAAAGAGTTTAGACAAAGTGCTTATGATACATCAGTGTTGACATATGATCCAACTTCAAAAGCATTTGCTGGTTCTAGTTTAGATTTGGAGTTTACTGAAAGAGATACTATTGAAAGCGTTGCTGAAAGATTAGATTCTTTTGTTGCTGAAGGGAGTATAACTAGAGAAGAAGCAGATGAAATTTTCGATAGAGTAGGAGAAGAATTACATCTAGCAGCAAGAGAAGAATTAGCAGCTTTACAAAAGGAAAACAGCTCATATGAAAAAGATAAAGAAGCTAATATTGAACTTAAAGAACAACTACTTAAAGAAGATGGAGCTAAAGTAGAGAGTGTTAGAGGATATGACGAAGCAGTAAAACAAATAGAAGCTAAAATTACTGATAATAATAAAAGAATTGAGTCTTTAGAAAAAGAAGTAGAGAATGCTCCAAAAGTATTTGATGCGGCAAGTCTTATTGAAAATAATAAAGATGTTGAAGATAGTAAAGATCAAGAACTTGAAAAATTACGTAAAGAATTAGCAAGAGTAACTAGAGATAGGGATAAAATGCTAGCTGATAGGGGACTTGAAGAAAAGTGGCGTAAAGAAAGAGAAACAACTATTGAAGAGTTGACTAATGATTCTGATTATGAAGAAAAAGAAGTAGATAAAGAAACTCGTTTAAAAGAGATTAATGCTAAAATAACAAGTTTAGCAAAAGAAGTAGAAACACTTATAAATGAATATGGTTCTAATAATAAAAATATAACCAAATTAGAGGAAAAACTACAGAAAGCTTTAGAAAAAGATAATACTACTGAAGTTAAAGAACTTGGTGAAGAAATAAGTAAGATAAGAGATAAAAATATAGAATTAAAAAATATTATTAATGAAAGAAAGAGTGCTATAGAATCATTACAAGAAGAAAAAGAACTAATTCAAGCAGATACATTAGCATTAGATGCTTTGACACCAGAAGAATATCAAGAAATTACAAACACATTAAGAGATAAGAGCATTATAAGACAGATATTAAAACAAAAGGGTTTATATGATATCTATAAAAAGAAAGTTGAAGATAGAACTCCAGAAGAAATGGATCAAATTAGGAATGCTATAAAAGATGCGGCTACAGAAATAAGTAATGCTAAATTAGAAAATAGAGAAGTTTCTTCATTAGAATTAGTTAAAGCATTATATGGTATTGAAAGTACTGTAGCAAAAGGAACTCCTGCTAATGAAGTTCAAATGACTTCAGAAGAATTAAAAGAAGCAGATAAAAAGGCTAAGACTTTAATAGCTGAAAGTAAAGAAAAAGAGGAAGAAAACACTTCTGAAAATGATAATAAATTATACTCAGGTGTTTATCCAATGGATTCATTACCAAGAGTAAAATCATATAACAATGGAGAGCCTATATATTATACTGAAGCTGAACAAGAAGAAATTCTAAAAGATCGTGTACTTAAGATTATGTATAAGGATCATCCAGAATACGAAAAGATAGATCCTAATGAATTGGAGATAGTATTTGATCATCAAGCTTCAGATGCTGATATGGGACTAGATAGTGAAACTCAACTTACTCGCTTTACAATAGAAAGAAAGCAAACAAAGGAAGTTGAAAATACTGTTGAAGTAGAAGAAGAATTATATTCAGGTACTTATCCAATGGATTCATTACCAAGAGTAAAATCATATAATAATGGAGAGCCTATATATTATACTGAAGCTGAACAAGAAGAAATTCTTAAAAATCGTGTACTTGAGATTATGTATAACGATTATCCAGAATATAGAGAAATAGATCCTAATGAATTAGAGATAGAATTTGATCATCAAGCTTCAGATGCTGATATGGGACTAGATAGTGAAACACAACTTACTCATTTTAAGATAAAAAGAAAGACTGAAAAGAAAAAAGAAGATGTAACACCAGAGCAAACTCCTGAAGTAACATCTGATGTGACTCCAGAAAAAACTCCTGAAGTAACACCTGATGTGACTCCAGAGAAAACTCCTGAGGGAACACCAGAAACACCTTCAAATTTAACACCAGAGCCACCTTCAGATGTAACACCAGTTGGAAAATCTGATCCGACTCCAGATAAAACTTCAGAAAAAACACCTAAAAAAGAACCTAAAGCAGAACCAACTAAACAAGAAGAACCAGAAGAAGTGGCTAATTTATATACCGTTCTTGGAAAATTAAAAGAAGGAATTGAAAATAAACCAAAAGACTTTAGACGACTACAAGCATCAAAAGTAACAGTTGCTAAAGACTTTGTTAATGATTTAAGAACAAAAAGAGTTGAATACAATGTCTTTGGATTTGTTCCAGCTGCTGGTAAGGCACTATTTAGAGGTATTAGTAAGTATTTTGCTGAAATTTGGTCAATCTTAGATGGTGGTAGAGTAGAAGGTATGATGAAGAAATTCCAAGAAAATTGGGATAAATTGACAGAAGAAGAAAAACAAATACTTTTTGATAAGTATAAAGGAAATGAAATTCAACAATTAAAACTTACTGGTTTCAATGATGCTTTACTTCCAAAATTATTAGAATTTGGAATGGCTAAAATTGAAAAATTAAATAATAATATGAAAAATAACTATGCGGTTTTACTTGAAACATTGAAATTAATTGATGAGCTTCGAGAAAAACTAGCTAAAGGTGAGGTTAATAAGAACGAATATAATAATGCACAAGAAGCATTATTAGGTCAAGCAGCTCGAGCTATTATGTATATAATGGAAGACCGTGAAAAAGTTAATCAGTTATTAAGTTCTGGTGTTCATGGAATTCAAGAAGATTTTAAAGCTGTTAGAAGTAAAATGATATATGCTGGTTACCGTTGGGCAAAAGAACAAGAATTGTCTTCTGATGAATTGTTAGAGTTAGGTAGCTATCGTGGAAAATTGTTGGATGCTATTGATAAAGAAAAAGATCCTGCAATAGTAGTTGACAATTTCATGAAAATGGAAGGCGTTCTAATGGATAATACTGAAATCAAGAAAGGTATATTAGGAGAAAGATCAGTTGGAAAAACATATTATATGCCTATTGCTGAACAATTTGATTATCGTGGAGATCCATTTATCAGAAATGTTATTATGACTGTTACTGCTGTATCTTCGGTAGTTGGTATGTATAATGCTTATAAAACTCATAAAGAAATAGGACAAGCAGAAGATAGATTAAGAGAAGTAGATGCTCGTAATCAAGCTGGTGCTCAAAATGTTAGAGATACTGCTCAACATCAAGTAGATCAGAGTGAATCAATTGCTAAGGGAATGGAAGCTCAAGGTTATACTGATACTGGCGGATTAGCTGGATTAGGTGAAAGACGAGGATTTGATAGAACTGCTCATGATGGCGGTGGCTGGGATTTCAGTCGTTATGATGATACCGACATTCATGAATGGTATAATTCTGTTATGGAAAGAACAACAAGGACTCTTGCTGAAAATCAAAGGAGATTTAATGCTGGAGAAATGACTAGTGTTCAATACCTTAGGGCTAATGAAGATGTTCTTAGAGAATTGGCTGAAACTAGACATCAATTTATTGCGGACTATATGCCACAATTACAAGAATATGCTCGTAACAATAATTATGATTTAGATGCATTCTTAACTTCATTTGATTATGAACTTGCTCATCCTGGAGCTATAGGAGAAGGTTTAGATTCAATTTCAACTGTTATGGATGATGCTGAAAGTCTACTTAACTATACAGTTGAAAATGCTGCAGGAAAATTACCTGATGACTTCTTGACAACTATGCTTGGTTTAGGATCTGCTCAAGTTTTATTTGGTAAATTAGCTAAAGATCAAGAAACAATGATTAAACGTGGCTATGGAAATGAAACAATAGATGCTATGAAGGAAAGAAGAAGAAAAGAATTGGGTGAAATGGAACCTGAGAATGAAGAAGAAAATGAAAATGAAGAAGAGAATGAACATAGTCATAGAAGAAGATAAAAGATATTAGATTTTTTCTAATATCTTTTCTTTACTATTTAGTAAAATAATTATATGATAATTGTATAAGAGGAGTGTTAGAATGAAAGTAGTAAAATGTAATAATAACAATGTTATGTTATTGTTAAAAGAAGTAGAAAATGTAGATGACAAAGTAATAAAATCTAATAGCGTTGATGCAGCATTTGAAAAACATGTTCCAGTAGTAGAAAAAAAAGATACTAAGGTAACAGTAGTAGTTAATCATGTTATGGAAGAAGATCACTATATTGAATGGATTATGGTCGATTATGGTGATATGCAAATAATTAAACATTTTAAACCAGGTGATGAGCCAAAAATGGAAGTTGATTATCGCGAAGGAATGAAAGCATATAGTTATTGCAACAAGCATGGTTTATGGGTAAATGAATTAAAATAAAGTTGTTGTTTACAACTTTTTTTAATTTTTCTATTTACTTTTTTTTTGATATATGATACTGTGATATCGACGTTTTTGCAATTCAACTATGTATTTAACATACCTACATATGGGAAATATGTGGTTTTTTTGCGTGGAAAGGAGTGAAATTTTAAATGTCATTCATCGAGGTTAGGCAGATATCTAAAACCTTTCGAGTTGCTAAGAAAAAGAGTGGCTTGAAAGAAGCATTCAGATCATTCGTTAAACGCGAGTATTTGAACATTAAGGCAGTAGATGATATTTCTTTTTCAATTGAAAAAGGAGAAATAGTTGGCTATATTGGACCTAATGGAGCAGGAAAAAGTACTACTATTAAAATTCTTAGTGGTATTTTAAATCCTGATTCAGGAAGTTGTAAAATAGCTGGTATGACTCCTTGGAAAGAAAGAGTAAAATATGTCAAAAAAATCGGTGTAGTCTTTGGACAAAAAAGCCAATTATGGTGGGATATTCCTGCAGAAGATACATTTGATTTATTAAGAGATATTTATGAAATTCCTGAAGAAGAATATCGTACTACTAAGAAGGATTTGATTGAAAAATTAAATCTACAAGATATCATAAACATTCCTGTTAGACAATTAAGTCTAGGACAGAGAATGCGCTGTGAAATAGCGGCATCATTATTACATAATCCAGAAATCCTATTTCTAGATGAACCAACTATTGGATTAGATGCTGTTTCAAAACAGTTAGTCAGAGATTTTATTAAGAAATTAAACAAAGAAAAACATACAACAATAATCTTGACTACTCATGATATGTCAGATATAACGACACTCGCTAAACGAATAATTTTGATAGGAAAGGGAAAAGTTTTATATGATGGTAGTCTCAAAAAACTAAAAGACAAATATGAGACAGAAACTTATATCAGTGTTAAAACAAAGGATACACTGAACTTTAAGAAAAAGGGAATTATTAGCAAAAAAAAGAATAAAGATGGATATGAATTAGTAATAAATAATAAACTAATATCTATTTCTGAATTATTGACTTTTTTGTCTCATAAGATTTCCATTGAAGATATTGAGATAGAACAAGAGCCAATTGATAAAATGATTGTAAGATTATATGAGGATTATCAGATCTGAAAGCCTATTATTCTTACTTTAAATTGAAGTTTATAAGTGGACTTCAATACAGGAGTGCTGCTTGGGCTGGTATTGCAACACAGTTCTTCTTTGGTTTTGTCTATATTATGGTTTATATTGCTTTCTATGAGTCAGGAGGAAAAGATATTCCTATGACTCTAGCTCAAACAATTACTTATCTTTGGTTAAACCAAGCATTATTAGCACTAGTAAATCAATTTACTAGAGATCAAGAATTATTCAAGATGGTCAGAGAAGGAACTATTTCTTACGAATTAGCTAGACCTAAAGATTTATACTTTATGTGGTATTTTAAAGTACTTGGTCAAAAATTAGCTGATGTAACATTAAGATTCTTCCCCTTAATCTTAGTTACTTCTTTATTACCAGCACCATACGGATTAGGATTACCAGCATCTCTAAGTAGTTTTATAGTTTTCTTATTATCACTTATAATTGGTTCTCTATTAGTCACATCTCTAACAGTTCTTTATCCAATACTTACTTTGGCTACTATGAGTGAAAAAGGAATAGTTAATATTATGATCACAATTGCTGATATTTTATCAGGAGTAGTAGTTCCCATCCCTTTCTTTCCTATCTTTTTGCAAAAGATATCTAAATTATTACCATTCCAATATATAAGCGATTTGCCATTTCGTATTTATGTTGGAAACATCCCAATAAAAACCTGTTTACCAGGAATAATAATTCAAACTACTTGGTTAATATTATTAATATTAATTGGACATAGTTTGATGAAGAAAAATTTGAAAAGAGTAGTGGTTCAAGGAGGATAAGTGAAAATTTATTTTAAATCACTTGGTATGCATTTAAAATCAGAATTAGAATACCGAGTAAATTTCATTTTATCTTTTCTTTCCCAAATATTAGTTTTCTTTACTTATTATTTTATAATAATAGCTTTGTTTAGTAAGTTTAATAATATCAAGGGTTTTACAATGTATGAAGTACTTCTTTGTTTTGCAATTATTCAATTTGGTTTTTCTTCTAATGAAGTATTTGCAAGAGGAATAGATCATTTTGATAAATTAATTATTAGAGGAGATTTCGATAGACTATTATTAAGACCTAAAAATATTATTTTACAAGTACTTTGTAGTGATAGTGACTTTGTTAAAAGTTGTCGTTTATTACAAGCTATAATAGTCTTAATAATCGCAATTATTAAACTAAATATAAAATGGAATCTAATGAAAGTAATAACACTCTTATTAATGCTTTTATCATCTTGTGTAATCTTCTTTGGAATCTTCTTAGTCGCAGCTTCTTATTGCTTTTATACTATTCAAGGCTTAGAAGTAAGAAATGTTTTCACTGATGGTGGCAAACATATGGCACAATATCCAATAGGAGTTTTTTCCAAAGGATTTGTTCTGTTTTTTACTTTTATTATTCCATATGCTTTTGTAAATTATTATCCATTATTATATTTTTTAGGAAAAAATGATTCTATTATTTATGGCTTTTCTCCATTAATAGTAATAGTTTATTTGATTCCTTGTATAATAATTTTCTATTTAGGAATGAAAAGATATACTAGTGTAGGTTCTTAAACCTACACTTTTTCTTTATAAAATTAACTTATAACATTTGACTTTTATATAAAAGCAAACTATAATATCTCTTACGAGGTGAATACCATGAATACTGACTATAATTTATATAAGATATTTTTATACTTATATGAAGAAAAAAGTATCTCTAAAACAGCTAATAAACTATATGTATCACAACCAGCTATTAGTTATAGTTTGAAAGAATTAGAAAATCAGTTGGGGTATACATTGTTTTATAGAAATTCTAAAGGAATTGAACCAACAGAAGAAGCAAAAGAATTATACGGATATATTTCAACTGCCTTTAATATATTAAATGAAGCAGAAGATCACTTGAAGAAAATAAATAATTTAAGCGTTGGAACAATTAGAATAGGAATAGTTAATCAGCTTGGAGTGTTTGTTTTAACTGATTATCTAACTAAATTTAAAAAGAAGTATCCAGGAATAACATTTGAAATTATTAGTAAAACAACTTCTGAGATGCTTGAAATGTTAGAAAATAGAAAAATCGATGTTATTATTGATACATTACCTATTACTAGTAAAAAGAATATTAAAAAGATAATTTTATCAAAGTTGAATAATTCCTTTATTTATAATAAAAAATTAAATAATAGTATAAAAATAGATAATTTAGAAGATCTTAATAAATATAAGCTAATTTTGCCTAGCTATAATAATTCATTACGTTATAAATTAGATGAATATATGGAATCTAATAATCTTAAACTAGAACCATTAATTGAAGTAGATAATAGAGAAAGAATACTTGATTTAGTTAAAGAAGGTTTAGGAGTAGGATATGTAATTAATAGTTCTCTACTTACTAATAACCATGACTATGAAATACTTAATTTTAATAATGAATTGCCAGTAACAGATGTTTGTCTTATTTATTTAGAAGAGTTTGCAACTACTGCGACTAAAAAATTTATTAATATGTTAAATGTTGAAAAAGAATAATTTTTATTCTTTTTTTTCATATACTTTATCGAGGTGACTTATGTTTATAAGGAATATTGATAAACGTATTAAGATACTTTTTTTATTAATGATTATTCTATTAATATTAGTAATTATAAAAATATGTTATATTGAATTGTTTGAGTATTCTAAGTTAAATAATTTAGCACAAGATTTATGGAGTAGAAATTTAGAATTAAAAGCTGATCGCGGGAAAATATTAGATCGAAATGGAAAGGTTTTAGCAGATAATTTAACTACTACTTCGTTAATATTAGTACCTAATCAAATAAAGAATAAAAAGCAAGTTACAACAGATTTATCTAAGATTCTTAATGTTTCTTATTCTAATATGAAGAAGCATGTTTATAAGAAAACTTCAATTGAAAGAGTGCATCCTGAAGGAAGAAGGTTATCATATGAAACAGCTAAAAGAATTAATAAATTAAAGCATTCAGGAGTTTATCTAATTAAAGAGTCAAAAAGGAATTATCCGTATGATAATTTGCTTGCTCATACAATTGGTTATGTTGGCATAGATAATCAAGGTTTATCTGGAATAGAATTACAATATGATAAGTATTTAACTGGAGAAGATGGAGCAATTAAATATTATAGTGATGCTCATGGTAATAAATTGACAATTAATGATACTTATGTAAGTCCTATATCAGGAATGAATATTACTCTAACTATTGATATTAATATCCAAAAATCTCTTGAGAGAGAAATGAATAATATTAGAGATATGTTTAATCCAGATATGGCATTGGCTATTGTAGTTAATCCTAAAAATGGTGAAATATTAGGAATGAGTTCTTTACCAAGTTATAACCCTAATAATTATCAAAAATATGATTCAAGGATATTAAGTAGAAATCTACCTATTTGGGCTTCATATGAGCCTGGGAGTACATTTAAAATAGTTACTATGTCTTCGGCTATTGAAGAAAATGTAGTAGATATTTTTAAAGATCATTTTTATGATTCTGGTAAAGTAAAAGTAGATGGAAGTACTTTAAAGTGTTGGAAAGCAGGAGGGCATGGAGATCAAACTTATCTGCAAGTTATAGAGAATTCATGCAATCCAGGTTTTGTTAAATTAGGGCAATTATTAGGGAAAGAAAGATTATTTAGTTATATTAATAAATTTGGATTTGGTACTAAGACAGGAATCGATTTAAACGGAGAAGGTGAAGGGATTATTTTTCCACTTAATCGGGTTGGTAATGTTGAATTAGCCACTTCAGCTTTTGGACAAGGTATTAGTGTAACTCCAATCCAACAAGTAATGGCAGTTAGTGCTGTAGTAAATGGCGGATATTTATATAAACCATATATTGTTAAAAATATTAGCGATAATACTAATACAATTATTTATGAAAATAACAAGGTATTAAAAAGAAGAGTTATTAGTAGTAAAACTTCTTCAACAATGCGTTATGCGCTTGAAAGTGTAGTAGCGAAAGGTGGGGGAAAAAGTGCTTATATTGAAGGATACAGAATCGGAGGAAAAACAGGTACTGCTCAAAAAGTTGAGAATGGCAAATATTTAAGTAATAATTATATTATGTCATTTATGAGTATAGTTCCAGCTAATGATCCAGATGCCGTTTTTTATTTAGCAATAGATAATCCTAAACATACGGCTATGTTATCTAGTTATACAACGACACCAATTGCTAGAAGAATATTACTTGATATTATTAAAGTATTAAACATACCAGAGCAATCTAAAGAAATTACTAAAGATTTAGAATGGAATGATAAAGTTACATATGAAGTACCTAATGTAATTGAAAAAAACTATGAAGAAGCAAAAAAATTACTCATTAATTTTGAAATAATAAAAAATGGTACTGGAAACATTGTTTCTTATCAATCTCCAAAAGCAGGAACTAAAGTTGAGGATCGAAGTAGAATCAGATTGTTTATGAAATAATATGTAAACTTTGTTGTAAATAATTACTAAAATAGCATATTATTTTTGTAATTATGATATAATATTTTGAGAAATGGAGTGAAAAAATATGCTATTATTAACTAAAGCTATTTTTGCCATAATGATTGGTTTTTTATCTTCAGTAGTACTAGGATTATTTATGTTACCAATCTTAAAAAAACTTCATATTGGACAAAAAATTTCTATTTTTGTAGGCGATGCTCATCGTAAAAAGGAAGGTACTCCTACTATGGGAGGATTAATATTTATTATTCCTACGATAGTTGCTACTATTGGATTAATAATGACAAATAAAATATCTTATACATCTAACTTAGGAATTGTTTTACTTGTTTTTATAGGTTATGCTTGTATTGGTTTTATGGATGACTTTTTATCAATTAGAAAAGGGAATAATGAGGGACTTACTACTTATCAAAAATTGTTTATGCAAGTATTGATTGCAATTGGCTTTTTCTATATCTATATGCGTAGTGGTGGTCAAACAGCTTGGGTAGTAGGAACTTTACACATTGATTTAGAATTTGGTTGGCTATATGGTTTAGCTATCTTATTTATTCTAGTTGGAGCTAGTAATGCCGTTAATTTAACTGATGGATTGGATGGTTTAGCTGGTGGTTTATCAGCGATAGCTTTTATAGCTTTTGCTCTTATTTCATTGTCAGTTGGTTTTGAAGATATTGGAATATTTAGTTTAATTCTAACAGGAAGTTTAATGGGATTTTTAATTTACAATACACATCCAGCTAAAGTATTCATGGGTGATACAGGTTCTTTAGCGTTAGGTGCTGTTATGGGAGCTATTGCTATTCTAACTCACCGTGAATTAACTTTGTTGGTAGTTGCTTCTGTCTTTGTAATTGAAACACTAACGGTAATTTTACAAACATTTTGGGTTCAAGTTTTTCATCGTAAGTTATTCTTAATGACACCTCTACATCATCATTTTGAAAAACTAGGTTGGTCTGAAAATGATATTGTTAAGTTATTTTGGGTAGTAGGATTAATACTATCAATGGCTGGAATTATTTTTGGAGTTTGGGTATAAAAGAACTATGTTCTTTTTTTTTGCTTTTTTCATAGTATTTAATAGGTGATAATATGAAAAAAATAGATAAAACTCTTCTCTTAACAATTATTGCTTTATCTATTTTTGGAATTATTATGATTTATTCAGCTTCTAATATTTGGGCAAATTACAAGTTTAATGATAGTTTTCATTACTTTAAATATCAACTAGTATTCTTTTTAATCGGAATAGTAATATTACAAATAGTTTCTCGTATTGATTATAAAGTATATTATAAATATGCTAATGTAATTCTATTAAGTTGTTTTTTATTATTAATTTTAGTTTTAATTCCTGGTGTTGGAAGTATTAGAAATGGAAGTAGAAGTTGGTTTGGAATAGGCTCCTTAGGTATTCAACCAAGTGAAGCAGCTAAGATCGGTTTAATTATTTTCAGCAGTAAATATTTAGCTAATAATAATGATTATTTAAATAATAATTTTAAAGGAATAATTCCATTATTAATAATTGTTTTATCAATATTTGGATTAATTATGTTACAACCAGATTTAGGTACAGGACTTATATTACTAATGTCAATTATTTCGATTTTATTTATTAGTGGAGTAAATATCAAATTTTTCATTGGTGGAGGAATTTTGGGTATACTTGGAATAATCTTTTTAATTATTATTGCTCCATATAGAATGAATAGGATAACTTCTTTTATTAACCCATGGAATGATGAACTTGGAACGGGTTTTCAAATTATTCAGAGTTTATATGCTATTGGACCTCATGGATTATTAGGAACTGGTTATCTAAATTCAATTCAAAAACACTTTTATTTACCAGAACCTCAAACTGATTTTATATTTTCAATTATTGCTGAAGAATTTGGTATATTGGGGGCTATAATAGTTGTTGGATTATTTTCAATTTTATTATATAGAACAGTTAGAATAGCTCTTAATTGTACGGATTTATTTGCTAAATACTTAGTTTTTGGAATTAGCTTTCAACTAATTTTTCAAGCTATTATGAATTTAATGGTAGTAGTAGGATTAATTCCTGTAACTGGAGTAACTTTACCATTTCTTAGTTATGGGGGATCATCATTATTAATAAGTATGTTTTCAATAGGAATAATTTTAAATATTTCTAAAAACATATAAAAAGAAGAAATAAATTCTTCTTATTCAACAATATTTATAAAATGTTCTAATGTAATATCACTTAAAATAGGATACCTTGTTATTAAGTGATTTTTTTGATTTCTATTAGTTTTTACATTTCCTCCAATAAAAGCTACTCTAAAGTTTAACTCTTTAATAGCTTGTAATGATTCATTATCATATGAATAGAAAGGAAAACAAAACGAAGTTTTATCACCCAATACTTTCAATGATTGAGCTAAATCGGCCTTTACTGTTTTATAATCAGAACAAGCAACCATTCCACGTCCATCTGCACATTGTGCCTCAAAATGTAGATTATGAGTGTGTGATTGAACATCTAAATAAGGAGATTGATAATTACTTAAATCCCACCAACCAGTTATTAAAAATAGGGTGGCATGTTCTTTGTATTTTTCTAACAAAGGAATTAATTTGTTACCATTATGTTTTCCAGTACCCATAGCACCGTCATCAATAGTAAGTAAAACAGATTTACTAGGTAATTCAATATACCCATCTTTCCAATCAGCAAATTCATTAATAGTTAACGTTTTATAATCATTGTCTTTTAACCATTTTAATTGTTCTTCGAATTTTCTAGTATCTAAGCAAATAGACTCATTACATTCTTCACCTAACGTTGGATTATAAAAGAAATGATAATTAACAACTGCTATTTCACTAGCTGTATTTTGTGGACCAGCATCTTTAATATCTAATCCTTCAGCCATTTTAAGGTATTCATCAATAACCATATACTTTTTAGGATAATAATTATTTAAAGAATCTTTTTTATCAGCTCTTGTTGATTTTTTATTACTATTAGAAAACTTCATATTCTTAAGATCTTTAATACTGTTAATTTTAGTATTCGTATCATTTTCAATACTCTTAGTAAAATCATTAGTATCATTAGTAATTAATAAAATGGCTTTTTCTTTTAGATTAATATATTCCTTTAAATATCTAGTATAATCATCAGAAGTAATAAAGTAATAACCATCTTTTTTTAACTTATTAATATGAGCTTTAATACTATTAGGATGAAAACAAGTATCATCACTACAACTATCATTAATTGTATTATATAAGATAACACTAACATAACTTTTATCATTTTTATTATTATTAGTAACTTTTATTGAATTATCTTTTTTTATTTTAAAGTCATTAGCTAAAAATGAAATATAGTAATATTTATCATCAATTGACTTAATGTTAGTAGATATTCCATTATTTAAAACTATTTTAGTTTTATTATTAACTAATGTAATTTTGTTTTTAGTTTTTAGGGTTTGATTAAGATCTAAATAATATGAATTATTAGTAGTTTTTTTAATTTCTTGCTTTTCAGTTTTCTTGATGTCTCTATAAGAAAGATAATAAGGAGTATCTTTAATCTGTAGATATTTATTCTTAGGAGTTAAATTACTAATTTTAGTTAATTCTAAATAATAGCCACTTGAGATGGTTCCTATTCTTTTATGTTTTTCATTATATAAATTAGCTTTTTTATTGGTAATAATATATTGATTATAATTAGCTTTTAATGTTTTAAGAATACTATCTTCATAAGTCTTATTAACGAAATAAGCCATTCCTATGATTAATATTATTAAACATATACATGTAATTAAAATAACTTTTTTATGCTTTAATTTATATTTCTTTTTACTCTTCATACTCATATTATCACCACTATTAGTATATATTAAAAATAAATTTTAAACAATATTATTTAGTAGTAATAATTAGCTTTATTTGATATAATATGAGTGATTAAGGAGGTTGACCTATGAGTGATATTATTATAATAGGTGGAGGACCTAGTGGTATAGTTACTGCGATAAAAGCTAAGAATAAAAATAATAATGTAATTGTCTTAGAAAAGAATAATACTCCCTTAAAAAAACTTTTATTAACAGGTAATGGTAAATGTAATTATTTTAATGAAATATTTAGTACTAAAAATTATCATAGTATGAATATTGATATTGTAGATAAGATTATTAGTGATAAGAATCTAAATGGTGTAAAAGAATTCTTTGATGAATTAGGTATTATTCCTAAGATTAAGAATGGTTATTATTATCCTTTTTCTAGCCAAGCAACTACTATTAAGAATGTATTATTAAGAGAAGCAGAATTAAAGGGAGTAAATATTATTTGTAATAGTGAAGTACTCGATATAGAAAAGAAAGATAAGTTTATTATTAAATGTACTGATAAAGAATATACTTGTGATAAGTTAGTTATTTCTATGGGAAGTAAAGCTTATCCTAAGACAGGTAGTGATGGATTAGGATATAGTTTATTAAAGAAACTAGGACATGGTATTATTAAACCTTTACCTGCTTTAGTTCAATTAACTTCAAACTTTAAATATTTAAAAGATATAGATGGTGTAAGAACAGATGTCTATATGGAATTATTTGAAGATGATAAATATATTGATTCAGAGTCAGGTGAACTACAGTTTACTAATTATGGTATTAGTGGTATATGTACATTTAATTTAAGTAATTATGTTACTAGAGGATTAGATGAGGGAAGAAGTGAAGTAATTAAAATTAACTTAGTTCCCTTTATAGAAACATTAATAACTCCTTGGATGGATCAATATAGTAAAAAGAATAGTAATAAAAATTTAACTGAATTATTAGAAGGTTTTTTAAATTATAAATTAGTTAATATGATATTAAAAGTAAGCAATTTAAAAGGAACTAATTATTATAAAGATTTAACTAATGAAGAAAAATTAGAATTATGTAAAAACTTAAGAAGTTTAAAAATAGAAATTACAGGTACTAAATCATTTGATAATAGTCAAATATGTAATGGAGGAGTTCCTCTAAGTGAAATTAATTATCAAACTATGGAATCTAATATAGTAAAAGATTTATATATTACAGGTGAATTATTAGATATGAATGGTAATTGTGGTGGATATAATTTAACTACTTGTTGGATTAGTGGTTTACTTGCAGGTAAAGATATAGGTGATTCTAATGATTAGGATTAGACAAGTAAAAATACCTATTAGAAATGATAATAAGGAATTTATTATAAAAAAGATTAGTAATATTTTAAAAATTAATAAAGATGATATTACTAGTTTTAATATTGTTAAAAAGTCTATTGATGCTCGTGATAAAACTAATATTTTATATGTCTATGAATTTGATGTTGAAGTAGTATTAGAAGATAAAATTATTAACAAGAATAATAGCAAAGATATATTTATAACTCCTGATGAAGAATATATTTATCCAGTGCCTGGAAAAGAAAAATTAACTAATAATATTACTATAGTAGGTAGTGGACCAAGTGGGTTATTTTGTGCTTATTTACTTGCTGAGATGGGTTATAAAGTAACTGTTATTGAACAAGGTGAAAGAATGGAAGAGCGCATTAAAACCGTTAATAAGTTCTTTGAGACAAATGAATTAAATGAATTGTCTAATGTTCAATTTGGTGAAGGTGGAGCAGGTACTTTTTCAGATGGAAAATTAAATACTTTGGTTAAAGATAAAATGTTTCGTGGTAAGAAAGTATTTGAAATATTTATAGAGAATGGAGCTCCAGAAGAAATAATGTATTTACAAAAACCTCATATAGGTACTGATATTTTAAGAAAAGTTATTATTAATATGCGTAATAAAATAATATCTATGGGAGGAGAATTCTTATATAATACTAAACTTACTGATTTAGTTATTGAAGATAATAAACTAGTAGAAATAGAATTAAATAATAAAGATAAAATTAAGTGTAATAATTTAGTTTTAGCTATAGGTCATTCAGCAAGAGATACTTTTTATATGTTAAATAAACATAAATTAGAAATGATGTCCAAACCATTCGCAGTAGGCTTTAGAATAGAACATCCTCAAGATATGATTAATAAGAGTCAATATGGAGAAAATTATAAATACTTACCACCAGCTAGTTATAAATTAACTTATCAAGCTAGTACTGGTAGAGGAGTATATTCATTTTGCATGTGTCCAGGAGGTTTTGTAGTTAATGCTTCTAGTGAAAAGAATAGGTTAGTAGTTAATGGTATGAGTAATTATAAACGAGATGAGAAGAATTCTAATAGTGCCATAGTAGTTACCATTAATAATAAAGATTTTGGTGAAGAATTATTTGCTGGAGTAGAATATCAAAGAGAACTAGAAGAGAAAGCCTATAATATTGGTAAAGGCTTTATTCCTATACAGTTATATAGGGATTATATTGAAAATAAAGAAACTACTAAATTAGGAGAAATAATACCTAATACTAAAGGTAGTTATATGTTTAGTAATTTAAATGATATTTTTTCTAAAGAAATTAATGATTCAATCAAAGAAGCAATGTCTAATTTTGGTAAAAAAATAAAAGGATTTGATAGAGAAGATGCTGTTTTCTTAGGGGTAGAATCAAGAACTAGTTCGCCAATTATTATAAAAAGAAATGAAAAGTTAGAAAGTAATATCTTAGGAATTTATCCTTGTGGTGAAGGGGCTGGTTATGCTGGAGGTATTACTACTGCTGCTATTGATGGAATTAAGGTAGCTGAAGAATTAATTAAGAAATATCAAAATTAAATATATTTATGTTATAATTATATGAGAGGTGATAATTATGGAAATGATTATTTTAGGAATTACATTATTAATAACTTTAGGAGCACAAAGCTATATTAATAGTAGTTATAATCGTACTAAAACAATTATGGCTAGTAAGCATCTTAGTGGTAAAGAAGTAGCTAGAAAAATATTAGATGCAAATGGTCTTAAGCATATCAAAGTAGTTGAACAAGAAGGGGTTTTAACAGATCACTATGATCCAAAAAATAAAATTGTTAGACTTTCAACTGATATTTATAATAATAAATCTCTAGCTTCAGTTAGTGTTGCATCTCATGAATGTGGACATGCTATTCAAGATAAGGATAATTATTTTTTCTTAAGACTTAGAAGCAGTATTGTACCACTTGTAAATTTAGCTTCAACATTGGGTTATGTAGCTATTATGATTGGTTTAATTGCGGGAATTTTAAATTTTCTGAGAATTGGTATTGCTTTAGAATTTGTTATTTTAGCCTTTCAATTAATAACTTTACCAGTAGAATTTAATGCTAGTTCGCGTGCATTAAAACAGATTACTGAGTTAGGAATAGTTACTGCTGATGAACATAGAAATTGTCGTCAAATGTTAACAGCAGCTGCTTTAACTTATGTAGCAGCAGTTGCTACAGCAGTATTACAAATATTACGTTTAGTTTTAATAGCTAGAGGAAGGGATTAAGATGATTAGAATAGTTGACAACTATAAGGAAGCTGATTGTATTACACATAGTGGTAATATGCATGCAGATGAGGTCTTTTCAACTGCTTTTCTAAGTTTGTATAAAGGAGATTTAAATGTCTATAGGGTATCAGAAGTTGATTGGAATCAAGTGGAAGAAAATACTTTAGTTTATGATATTGGTAGAAGAGATTTTGATCATCATCAAATGGATGCTTTAAAAAGAGATAATGGAATAACATATTGTTCATTAGGCTTATTATGGAAAGCTTTTGGAAAAGATTATTTAAAAAAACAAGGTTATGAAAATATTGATTTATTGTTTGAAGGCATTGATAAAGATTTAATAGAAGCAATTGATGCTGATGATAATGGTTTCTTTCCTAAAATAGAAGCTAATTACAAAGTTAAGACATTGAGTAATGTTATTAAATTATTTAATCCTGGTTTTGGATCTGATGAAGATGAAAGTGAACAATTTGTTAAAGCTGTTGAAGTAGCTAAACAAATATTTTATGAAGATGTAGTCTTTGTTAATGGTAGGGTTAGAGCAGATCTTCGAGTAAGAGAGTTATTAGCTGATATTAGTGAAGATGATCCATATTTAATACTAGATGAATATTTGCCATATGAAGATACTATATTAAGTGATTCTAAATATAATAATCTTAAATTTGTAGCTTATCCATCTAATCGTGGAGGTTATGCTATAAAGACAATACCTACTAGTACTAATGACAAAACTGGCAGAGTGCTTTTTCCTAAGGAATGGGCGGGACTTACTAATGAAGAATTAGAAAGTGTCTCTGGTATTAAAGGACTTAGATTTTGCCATAATTCGCGCTTTATCGCAACATGCAATACATTAGAAAGTGCTGTTGAAGTGCTAAAAAAATTATGTCAATAATTGTCAAAAATAGTTTTAAAAGATTTAAATGTATTTAATATTTATAAAAAAAGATAGATAATTATATTACATTGAGAGGTGCTGTATGTACGCATATAATAGAAAAAAAGAAATAATTAAAAATACTGTTTATATTACGTTTATACTTTTATTAGCTGTAATATCTACTTACTATATATATAATAAGTTTCAGAAAAATCGTAGTATTGATTTTAATTCTGCTTCTTTAGATATTACTTATCATGAAGCTAGTGGAGATAAATTAACTATTAAGAAAATTACACCTGTAACTGATTCTGTAGGATTATCATCTAAAGCTTATACATTAACAGTTACAAACAATTTAACTGAAAATGTTAATTATCAAATTAAGATATTAGATGATAAGGAAGCTAACGAAGAATATGAAGAAGAATCTTTAATACCTAAAGAAGATATTAGAATTTCAGTAAAAGTTAGTAAGGAAGAAACTGAAATATATAATTTAGATGAATTAACTGAAAATGATAATATATTATTGGATAAAGAAATAGAAGCTTTGGATACTGATAATATTTCAATTAGAATTTGGATTAAACAAGATACTAAGTTACCAGTAGGTAGCGATATGTATTATAATGGAATTATCCAATTAATTGAGAATAATACATCGGTTGCTATGAATAAGTAGGTGTTCTATGGATATAGATTTAAGTTTATTACATAGTAATACTGTTGAAGTAATAGATATTAATAATAGTTATGAGCTTACTAAAGATTATTATGAAAATACCGATATTAGAGAATTAAGTTCAATTGATGTAGTTGGTCAAATAACTAGAAAAGAAAATGAAAATAATGAATTGAATGATTATATAGAATGTACTATTAAGGGAGAAATGTTAATTCCTGATTCAATTACTTTAGATACTGTTACCTATCCATTTACGATTGAATATAGTGATTTTATTGATGAAAACAGCTTAAAAAATGAAAATATGCTTGATATTTTAGCTTTTTTGTGGGAAAATATTGTACTAGAGATTCCCTTACAGTTTACGAAGGAAGTAGATTATAGTAAATTTCAAGGGAATGGATGGAGATTAATTAGTGAAGAAGAGCTAAAAAAAGAGAATAATCCATTTAATGAATTGTTAAATGATATTGAAAAGGAGTGATTATACTATGATGAAATTAGACATTCAAATGTTTGCTGTTCCTTTCCGTAAAGTTTCTAAAACAAGAAAGAGAATGAGAAGAAGTCATAATGCCAAAGAAATTCCAGGAATGACTAAATGTCCAAATTGTGGAGAAATGATTAAGCCACATAGAGTTTGTCCTAAATGTGGATCTTATAAAGGAAAAGTTGAAGTAATAAAAGAAGCAGAGTAATTTCTGTTTTTTTTTGCAAAAAAATTGACATAAAATAACGAATATTATAAAATAATAAATAGAGTAAAGTAAGGTGATTAAATGATAAATAAGTCTAATAGAAAAGGATTTACGATGATAGAATTGCTTGGTGTTATTGTGGTGTTAGGAGTACTAAGTGTCGTTGCAATAGCGAGTGTTACAAGATTAATAAATCGAGCTCATAAAGAAAGTGATGAACAGTATGCTAGAACATTGAAACAAGCAGCACAAAGTTATATGCAATCTAATACCGATAAATTGCCTCGAGATATTGGTGGAAAAACCAGAGTATATGCTCAAACTTTAAGAGATAAGAATTACATAAAAGATGATATTAAGAACTCTTCTGGTGATGATTGTATGACCAATAGTTTTGTTATGGTTCGTAAAGTATCAAAAACCAAATATGAATATGAATCAATTATTTTATGTGGTGATGATGAATATACTGAAGCGGATGCTGTAACTCCTATCATTCAAGTACACTTCTCTGATGATGCTAATTCATCCTCTTTTGATGTTATGAATAATGTTAATAAAGCTGTTATTTATATGGAACTTAGCGGAGGAGAAAAAGATGGCGAAAAGATAGCTATTGAAGGATATAGTTATATAATTTCTGCGGAAACAACTGAAAATAAATATATGCAAGAAGTATATAATTCTGGTACTTTAAGCGGAAATGGTTATAATGAAATATCAGTTGCTAGAAAGCTTTCTGACTATATGGATGTAGCTCATGTTACTAATTTCTCGGTTGAAGTTACTGTTATAAATGTTGAAGGTGGAACTAGTACAAGGACATTTGATGCTAGTAATACTGCTAGTACGTATCAAGATACTATTCCTCCTACATGTAAAGGTGTAGACGGTGCGGCAAGTGGTGCCAATGATTGGATAGGAATAGGTAATGCTTCTAGAATTGTTACAGTAACTTGTGATGATGGTAAGGGTAGTGGTTGTTTAAGACCAACATTCGCAAGATCTTGGCCAAATGATGATCAAGAAGATGCTGAGTGGGCTTATATTCAAGTTTCAGATAATGCACGTAATAGTAACCTTGCATCGACTTCTTCAGAGATAACTGGGAATAGTTTATGTGACATTGAAGTAAATAATTCAAACCCTTGTCGTGTCAGGGTAAATGTTGATAAAAACAGACCAACTATAAAGGTATTAGGAGCATATAGAGCTGATGCTAACGGTAATATTGCTGACACAGATAATGATGGTGATGTTAGTGATGAGACTAGTACTTATACAGCTGGTATGGAAGTTAAAGATAACGCAGAAACGGGAACACTTAGTTATAATGCCTATAATAATTTAGTATCAGATTGGATGAATAATAATAGGTATCCAAATGGTGTTGTATATAAAATTCAAATTTCTGATAGTCTTCATTTAGCGAGTTGGTCATGGGAAACTAATGGATCATATATTACTTCAACGGCTCCTGGTTCTGGATATGAGACATATACTACATCTAACAAGGATGAGGTAAAGTCAGAAACAATCGCAGCACCTGAAAACTCTAACTGTGGTGTTTTAACGAAAACAATTTACATTCATTTTAAAGATGAAGGTAGAAGAAGAGGAAGATTAACAGTAAAGGATGCTGCTAATAATACTACAGAGTTATTTATTGAAGCTAATATCGATAAGAGTGCACCTCCATTACCATCAGACATCTCTTATACATATGTTGATGATGGAACTAAGAATTATGTTCCTGGTACGACACATTGGATTAATAAAACTGTTACTGCAAAAGTAAATGATGATTATAAAAGAGATAATACATCTGGACCTTCTAAAGTAACATTATCTGATTGGGATAAATTTGTATATCACGTTGTTCAAGAATATAACAGTAATAAAGATGAATATGGTGATGTAGGAAAAGTTGAATTTAACGCTACTTATGAAGGAAAGAATAAAGTAGAGTTTAAAAACTGTGATAAAGCAGGTAATTGTACTGCTTATACTGGATTAAAACCAATTTGGGTTGATTTTACAAAACCAGTGTGTAAGATATCAAAACTTGCTAGAAAAACAAGTTCATCTAGTTGGTCTAACTATACAGACTTGCAAAGTTCGTATGGTTGGTTAGGAATTAATGAAATTGCTAGAGTTAAAGCGGATTGTCAAGAAGATGGAACTACTGATAGTAGTGGTAACTATGATACCGATGGTTCTACTAAAGCAAGTGGTTGCTTAAAGGATTTACCAACTTGGAAATTAACTTTCTATCATGATTATGAAGTAAATATAAATACTGATAATGCTGGAGCTATTGATAATAATTCTGGTGGTAAGGTTCGCGATAAAGCGGGTAATGTCACTGATTGTTCAAAAGCTAATGCAGTTAGAATAGATCATAATTCTCCAACTTGTACTATTACTGGTGAATCTACTTCATGGCGTAAGTCAGGAACTACTGTTAAAAAGACATGTAATGATACTGGTGGAAGTGGCTGTGTAAATGGTATTATTTCAAGTGTTGCTTATACTGCTGATGAGCATACATATAAAGTTATGACTCAGAAGAATAGTTATACAGTTATAGACAAAGCTGATAACTCACCAGCCGGTGCGGATGTTGCTGAATGTTCAAGGACATCAATGAATGTTTATGTTGATAAACAAAAACCAACGTGTAGTGGATCTAAAAGTAATCTTAATGAAACTAGTGGTGTAACAATTAAGTATACTTGTGGTGATAATGGTGGAAACAATTAAGTATACTTGTGGTGATAATGGTGGATCAGGAGTTAAAAATTGTCCTGGTGGAAGTGATCATAAAGAAACCGGAGTAAAAGATACTGTTAAGTATACTGTTTATGATAATGTTAATAACTATATGACTTGTACTGTAAAAGTAACGGCATACAAACAATATAAATATATTAAGAGAAATGTTCCTAATACATGTAGTAAACCATGTTGCGGTTATAAAGTTTGTAGAGATGGTGGTTGTTGTGGTTGGTATTATGAAACAAGAGCAAATTGTTCCAAATGTGGTGATAAATGTGAATTGAAGAAATATTGTGCCGATGTTGCGTATTATAGCGGTTCATGTAAACAATGGAAATGGCATAATGTGTGTAGTGGATGTCGAACTTGTAAATATAAAGCAGCACCAAAACAATGCTCAAAGTCTTGTTGTGGAAATAGAACATGTACAGATGGTGGCTGTTGCGGATATTCCTGCGGTTCTTCTTGGACTGGTTGGGGAGCATCAAGTACTGGATGTACTTCTAAATCAAGAACATTATATAAATAAAAGAAAAGGAATATTCCTTTTCTTTTTTTTAATGTTATAATAAAGATGGTGGTATTATGCAAAAACTTATTATTTGTCCTAATGATACAAAACTACAATTACTTGGTAATAATAATGAACTTACTAATATCAAATATATGACTAAAAGGGAATACTTAAGTAAGTATTATTTTAGTTATGATGATAAAGCTCTTTACTACTTAATGGACAAATATAATTTAAATGTAGATGTTGTTAAAGTATACCTAAATAATTTATATGTAATTAATGAAGATAAAGATTATAAAGATGAGAAATTAAAATATTTAAGAGAAATAAAAATTGATCTAATAAGCAATAAACTATTAAGTTATTCACCTACATTTAAAAAGTATTTAGATAGTTTTGATATCGAAGTAAAAGGTTATTATGACTTGGATTTATTTGAAGAAAAAGCACTTAATTATAAATTTACTTATAAAGATTCTAATATAAATGTTCCAGTAATTGAATATCAGACTTTAGAAGAAGAAGTTAATGGGATCTGTATAAAAATAATTGATTTAATAAACAACGGAGTAGATATTAATAAGATTTATTTAACTAATATTAGTGAAGAATACTTATATACAATTAAAAAGCTATTTAATTATTATAGAATACCAATTAATTTAAATTTAAAAAACTCTATTTATAGTTCTAAAATAGTTAATAATTATTTATTAGAAGGTATTTTGAATATAGAAGATACTTCAATAACTAATAGGAAACTAGTCTCAGTAATAAATAGTTTAACTGATTTAGATAAAAGCACAGATACTTATAAAAAGATACTTATTGATAAATTGAAAAATACTTATTATCCACCAATTAAGTATAATAATGCAGTAGAAATAAAAGACTTATTTACTAATGAATTTTTTGATGATGAATATGTTTTTGTCTTAGGATTTAATCAAGATAGCTTACCTAAAGTAAGAAAAGATATTGATTATATATCTGATAATATTAAAGAAGAAGTAGATATGTATTCTACTAAGTATTTGAATAATAGAGAAAAAGATATTATTAAATATTTACTAAGTAAAATACCCAATTTATATTTATCTTATAAATTAGAATCTGCATTTAATGAATATTTTCCATCTAGTTTAATTAAAGAATTAGATTTAGAAGTAATTAAAGAAGAAAAAGATAATTATCAGTATTCTAATATTTATAATAAGATTCGTTTAACTGAGATGTTAGATAGATATAACTTATATAATGAAAAAGATAATTTATTAGACTTATTAAATAGCCATTATAAAATACCCTATAATACCTATAATAATGGATTTGCAGGTATTAATAATGATTTATATATAAGAAGTATTATAAGACCATTAAGAATGTCATATACATCTTTAAATAGTTATAATGAATGTGCTTTTAAATACTATTTAAAATATGTTTTAAAAGTAGATAGTTATGAAGATACTTTTGAAGCTTTTATTGGTTCAATGTACCATAAAATACTATCTTTATATAAGAAATATAATTTTGATTTTGAAAAGGAATACAATAAGTATTTGGAAACAAGAGAATTAAGTTTAAAAGAAAAATTATTACTAGTAAGAATAAAAAAAGAATTACTAGAATTTATTAATGTCTTAAAAGATCAAGAAGACTATACTACTTATAATGATGAATTATATGAACAAGAAGCAAAAGTAAAAATAGATAAAAAAGTAAGTGTAGAATTTATTGGTTATATTGATAAAATAATGTATCGTAAAAATATTGAGGATACATACTTTTCAATAATAGATTATAAGACTGGTACTATAGATACCCATATAGAGCCAATGAAATATGGATTACATATGCAGTTACCTGTCTATTTGTATTTAATTCATTATGGGAAAGTATTTGCTAATCCAATATTCACTGGAATATATTATCAAAACATTTTATTTAAGTATCCTACTTGGAGTAATAAATTAGAAAAAGAAGAAAAGACAAAATACTATTTAAATGGTTATTCTACTGATCAATTAGATATTTTAGAAAGTTTTGATAGAACTTATAAAGATAGTGAATATATTAAAAGTATGAAATATAGTACTGATAAAGGATTTAGTAGCTATTCTAAAGTAATAGATAATGATACTTTATATAAATTAATTAAGTATACTAAGAATGAAATAAATACTAAATTAGATGATATATTAAATAGTAATTTTATTATTAACCCTAAGTCTTATGCTGGTAAGAATGTGGCTTGTGAGTATTGTAAATTCAAAGATATTTGCTATATGAATGATAGTGATATAGTTAATTATCCTAAAGTAGATGATTTATCTTTTTTAGGAGGTGATGTGTAATGGCTCCAACTAAAGAACAAAAATTAGCTATTGAAACAGAAGGTAAAAATATTATTGTATCTGCCGGAGCAGGAGCAGGAAAAACAGCAGTCCTAACTGCTAGAGTTTTAAGAAAACTAAATCAAGGTATTCATATCAATGAATTATTAATACTAACTTTTACTAATGCCGCAGCTGCAGAAATGAAGAATAGAATTAGAGAAGAGATAATGAATAATAATAGTCTAATTGAAGAGGCTAATTTATTAGATAGTGCATATATAACTACTTTTGATTCATATTCTTTATCTTTAGTAAAAAAATATCATACAGTATTAAATATTACTAATAAGATTAATATTACAGAAGAATCTACTATTAATATGATTAAGAGAGATTTATTAGATCAAATACTTAATGAGAATTATTTAAGTCCTAAAAAAGATTTTATGAATTTAATTAATGACTTTTGTCTTAAAAATGACAATGATCTACGTACTTATTTATTAAATTCTTATAAGAAATTAGAACTTAAATATGATAAATCTTCTTACTTAGAAAATTATATATCAAATGAATTTACTGATTCTAAAATAAATAATTTTATTAATGAATATGTAGAATTAATCAGAGAAAAACAGACAAATATAGAAGAATTAATGAAAGACTTAGTAAATTATTTTGAGAATGATTTTATTATTAAAGTAGAAGATAGTTTAAGCAGTTTATTAAAAGCTAAAACTTATGAAGACTTTGCTAGATTAAATATTGAAAAGCCTAGAACTCCTAATAAGAGTGATCCTATAGGTAAAAATATTAAAGATAGTATTTATAAGTTAGTAGAAGAGATTAATAATTTATGTATTTATGAAACTACTACTGAGATGAAAGCAGAATTATTAAGTACTAAAAACAATCTAGAAGTTATTGTTAATATTCTAAAGGAATTTGATAAGAGACTAGAAAACTATAAATTAGAAAAAGAAATATTTGGTTATTCAGATATTAGTAGATTAGCTATTAAACTAGTTAAAGATTATCCTGGAATTAGAGAAGAAGTATCTAATAGTTTCAATGAAATATTAGTAGATGAATACCAAGATACTTCTGATATTCAAGAATTATTTATAAGTTTAATATCTCATAATAATGTATATATGGTAGGAGATATAAAACAATCTATTTATCGTTTTAGAAATGCTAATCCATATATATTTAAAAACAAGTATGATAGTTATAATAATAATTCTGATTTAGGAATAAAAATTGATTTATTAAAGAATTTTAGATCTCGTGAAGAAGTATTAAATAATATTAATATGTTATTTGACTTGTTCATGGATGACAAACTAGGAGGAGCAGACTACAAGAATAGTCATCAAATGGTTTTTGGAAATAATGATTACATAGAAAAAGGTAAAACTGAACAAGACTATAATTTAGAAGTTTTAACTTATGATGATAAAAATTTAGGAGAAATTTCTAAAGAGGAAGAAGAAGCTTTTATAATAGGTAATGATATTAAGAATAAAATTAATAGTAATTATCAAGTATTTGATAAAAAATCAAAAGAACTACGTAAGGCTAATTACAATGATTTTGTAATACTTTTAGATAAAAGTAAGAACTTTACTTTATTTAAAAAAGTATTTGAATATTTAAATATACCATTAAGTATTTTAAAAGATGAATCATTTAAAGAAGATAATGACGCTCTAGTTTTAAAAAATTTATTAAAATTACTTATTTGTATTAAAGAAAATAGATTAGATAATGAATTTAAATATAGTTTTATGTCTATTTCTAGAAGCTTTTTGTGGAAGACTAGTGATAATGAAATATACAATTATTTTATAAATGATAATTTCAAAGATTCAGATTTATATAAGAAGTGTTTAGAATTAGTAGAAGACATTGATAATATGAATCTAAGTAATTATTTCTTGTATTTGATAGATGAATTAAATTATGAAGAGAAGTTAATTACTATTGGTAATATTAAATCATTTAGAACTAGATTAGAATACTTTTATAATCTTTGTCGTAGTTATGAACAGTTAGGTAATACTATCTATGACTTTGTAGAATATTTAGATGAATTATTTGATAATGATTATGATTTGTCTTTCTCAACAAATACTATTAATAGTAATAGTTGTAGAATAATGACTATTCATAAATCAAAAGGACTAGAGTTTCCTGTTTGTTATTATGCTGGATTATATTCTCGTTTTAATACTGATGAGTTAAAAGATAGAATTATGTTTGATAATAAATATGGTTTTATTTTACCTAAGGTAGATAAGTATTATAAAGATACTATTTTAAAATTATTATTAAAAGAAAATTTAAAGAAAGAAGATATATCTGAAAGAATTAGATTACTCTATGTTGCAGTAACAAGAGCTAAAGAAAAGATGATTATAGTAATGCCTAAGCAAGAGGAAGAAAGTTTAACAGATGGTATAGTATCTTTATCTATTAGAGAAAAATATAATTCCTTCTTAAGCATTATGAAAAGTATTTATAGTATCTTATTACCATTTATAAAAGAAGTAGAAATTATTGGTAATAAAGATTATTTAGATGTAACAAAGAGTAATAAAGAATTAATTGATATTGATGATAATTTAGTAGTAACTGAATTATCTATTGAAAGTAATAAAATAGAAGAAAAACATTATTCTAAAGATAAATTACATCTAATTGATTCTCATGAAAAAGAATTATTAGAATTTGGTACTAAGGTTCATGAAATATTAGAAGAAATAGATTTTAATAATTATGATTTAAGTAATTATGATATTACTGATACAATGAAAGATAAAATTAATTCTTTTGTAAATAGTGACTTTATGAAAGATAAATTAAAGTCTAAGATGTATAAAGAATATGAATTCTTATATCATGAAGATAATACTTTATCTCATGGAATTATTGATTTATTAGTTGAACAAGCTGATAAGATGATAATTATTGATTATAAGTTAAAAAATATTGATGATGAGAATTATGATATTCAACTTAATGGATATCGTAAGTTTATCGAAAATAAAACTAATAAAAAAGTAGAATGTTATTTATATTCAATAATTGATGAAGATTATCGTGAAGTAAAGGACCAATAATGGTCCTTTTGCTTGAAAAATAATGAGTTTTATGATATAATATGTCCAGTTTTAGGGGTGAGATTATGGCTATTACGGAAAAAGATATTAATGATTTACTTAAAGTAATTGAATCAGGTTGTAAAGAAGCACGTTTAAAAAGATCAGAACTATCAAGACTAAAAAAACATTTACATAGTGATACTATTGAAGAAAGTATTGATAATTCAAATGATTTAAAATTAGTAGCATCATCAGAAATAGTATTAGAAGATGATGATTTTAATGATGAAATATCATTTTATTTAGATAATTATAAAACATTAGATGATAATTTTACTTATGAAGATATTATTAATATTTTGCCCACTAAAGATAATTATTACTACGAAGATATTATTAATCGTTTAATAGCTGAATCTTATAAAGAAATAAAAGAAATTAATGAATTTTTATTAGATGATTCTTTATCTAAAGAAGAATTAATTGAATGTAAAGATTTGATTAACAAAGAACAAACAAAGATTAAATATATAAGAGAATTTATGAATAAAGAAGAAATAGTAGAAGTACAAGAACATAAAAATAGAATTGTCTTAATACCTACTATTAGCGGTAATATTCGTGTAATTGATGAATTAGAACATATTCCTAGTGACTATTATGATTCTTTCTTAGAGTTAATTAATTCAATTATTAATGGTACTTTTAAAAATGTTAAAACTTTTACAAGTAATTATCATTTAACAGGTATTTCAGAAGTAAAAGGATTTAAAACTAGAGTAGTATTTTCGAGGTTAGATAAAAATACATATGGTTTGATTACTGCCTTTGTTAAAAAGACTGATACTGATAAATTATATAAAGATACTTTAACTAGAAAAGTTAGTCATTTTAAAGAGAATGAAGCTAAATTAAAAGAAAAGATTAAAGATAAAGAATTTATGGAATTAAATGATTTATATGTAGAAGAATTATTCAACTTAATTAGTCCTAAAGAAGCTGAAGTAGAATTAAAGAAGGTGAATAATCATGACTAGAGAAAGAATTACTGAGTTAGTTGATATAAGAAAAGAAGAATTAACTAGACCATATGAAAAAGACTATCGTTATGATTATTGTAAAAAGTATTTAGAAAATAATGATATTTCTAGAATAGAAGATTTTATTGATGTTGATATTTTTGAATACATGAAATGTGCATACTATCTTAATGGTAGTAAATGGAGTATTGAAGAAATAGATGATAGATTTGAATCATTTAGATTTTTTTTAGAAATTAGTGAAATAGACAATCTTCATGACTTTATTCAATTGACGATAAATATTGATGCTGCCGATAACATTGATGAAATAATTAATTATTTAAAAGAAAAAAATATTTTTAAAGCAGCACTTGGTGTATCTGGTTTAATTGAAGAAGATAGATCATATTTTAAAATTCTCAAGGATATAAAAAAGGTTGATAACTGTAAAGATATTGATTTGGCTAATTACTTTGAGTTTTATAAAGAACAAGAATCTAATTTCTTACAATTAATAGTTGCCTATATGGCATATCGAACAATGAAAAGTGAAGCAGAGTATGTTGCTAACGAACTAGATGATTTAAGACTTAAGGAAAAAGAAAAGAGTTTATTATTAAAAAAGGTTTATCGTGACAATTATGATGTTTCTAGACTCTTTAAAGATGTTAATAGAATAAGAACATTTGTTGATGAAGAAGAAAGAAAAGAAAAGCAATTTGTTAGAAATAATAATAAAGAATTATTTAATATTGATACTGCATTAGAATTACTTGATAAAGGATTATCAACTGATGAAGTAACTAATGCTCGTGAAATAGTTAGTAAGATTAAAGATTTAAATATTAAATATGCTGTTTTAGAATTAATTAATGAACATAATAATAAGTATTATGAAAAATTAAATAATGAACTACAACATTTAAATAAGAACAATAAACTTAAATATCAAGCATTATTACATGATTATGGCATTACTAATGGTTTGCATGATATTGAAAGAATTATGAATAATAGCTTAGAAGATGTAGAAAGTATGTTAAAAATTATTTCTAAGTTTAATTTAAGTGTTGATCAAACAATTAAAGTATTAAGAAATAGTGATTTAAAACAAGTGTTACAAATCAAAGAATTTGTTGATAAGGGTTATTTGAGTTTAGAATTTATTATTAAAAATAATGATTTGTTTTATAAAAATTCTTCTAAGTATCAAGCTTATACTAATAATTTAGAAGTATTGTATAGTTATAATATTAATCCTAGTATTTTCTTTGAATCAATTGGAATTATGTTTATGTATTCTAATTTATTAAAAGATAATTTAGAAATACTAAATACTTATAATTTACTTAATTCTTTAAAAACAACTAGTAATTATAAATTTTTAACTAATAATAATTTGGTTTTAATTATTGATAGATTAATTGAATTGGGTTATGAGAGTTTTTTAGAGAATGATTTAAATATTCTTAATAGTGATAAATTATTAAGATTAGAAGCTTTAAAAGCATTTGAAACTCATATAGATAGTAAAGATGAATTAGATAAAGTACTTACTAAAAGATTTTATATAGCTGATGAAGAATTAGAGGAATTTATTCCTAATAAAGTAGAATTGAATAATAAAGTAGATTTAGATTCAATTAATTTAGATGAATATCGTGATGGTTTAAGAACTTATAATATTAATGGTAATTTAGTATCTATTAATAAAGTTAATAGATTATTAGAAAACGGAAATTCTATGTACAATGCTTTATTCAGTGAAATGCCTTTAAGTATTGATGAATATAATGGTATTATTAAAGAATTAACTGGCAGTGTATATCATAAATAAAAAGTATCAATTGATACTTTTTTTATTTTTTCTAGATTAAAATATGATATATTATAATAGAGGTGTTTTTATGAATGATAATAAAAATGAAAGTAATAGTTTGTTAGATATATATGGTACTAGTGAAAAAGAAAAACCACAACAAAATGAAACACAGCAGGTATTAAATGAACCTGTAGTTGAAACATCAAAACCAGCGAATAATATGGTAGAAACAGGAACTGTTGCTGACGAATCAAAAGCACTTAGACCGGAAGGCAATCCATTAGAAAATGAAAATATGCTTACAACAAAAGTGGAAATAGAAGAAAAAGTAATTAATCCAGAAGAAAAACTATTGGATTTATTTACAGGTAATAAATTACAGGTCTTTGAGAAGGGTGGTTTTTCATGGGGAACACTTCTTTTTCCATCTGTTTATTTAATATATAGAAAATTCTATGTACAAGGAGTTTTTTTCTTAATATTTAATGCTTTAACTATATTTGCAACTTATCTTAATTCCATACTATTTATTGGAATAGTAGGTATAGCTCATTTTATTGCTTCGGTTATTTATGCAACTAGATTTAAAAAAGATTATTTTGAGCATTGTAAGAAAACAGTTGCAGAAATAATGGCTTCTACTAATGATTATAATGAACAAAAGAAAAGATGTATGCAAATGGGTGGAGTAGATCCAAAAGCATTTGTTGTCTTGGCTCTAATTGGCGTATTATCATATAGTATAAATGGATATAATTTTGAAAAAAAGAATGATGCTGTAGCAGACAAAGATTTTGGATTAAAGGTTGCAATACCAAAAGATTTTAAAGACATAGAAAGACCTTATAGTGAAGCAAAATACCAAGAAGAAGATTATTACTATATAGAAGGTTTAGCTAAAGTATCTGATGATAGTAATGTATGTACTTTTTCAATAGTAAAAACGACAGAAAATCATTTAGATTCTATTAAAACAATGCAATCAGTAGGATTAGAGTATTTGAAAAAATCATATCCATTACTTACTGAATTAAAATCAGAAACTCATAATGATATTGAGTATCAAGTACATTATGATGAAAACAAGAAAATATATTATTATATCTATGCTGATAATGAAAGTATGACTTTAATAAAAATGGATATTGATAAAGAAAATGATAGTAAATGTACAGATTATATGAAATATATTCTTGAAAACACTACTAAATAGTGTGATATAACATAAATAAATTGACAATATTGGTTGTTCATGATACAATCTATATGTTTGACGCCTCATGCTCAAACCGCATTGAAAAGGTAAAAACACGTATGTGTACCTTAAGAGCGAGTCTTGTATTAAAAAAAGGAGGTAAAATATGACTGCTGTAGTTAAAGTTGGTGGTAAGCAATACTATGTTACTGAAGGTTCAGAAATTTTTGTTGAAAAATTAGAATGTGCTGAAGGTGATGTAGTAAATTTTGATCAAGTATTAATGGTTGATTCAAAAGTTGGAAATCCTTATCTAACTAATGTTACTGTTCAAGGAGAAGTTCTAAAGAATGGTAAGAATAAGAAGATTAAGATCTTCAAATATAAGAATAAGAATAGATCTAACCGTAAAAAACAAGGACATAGACAACCTTATACTAAAATTAAAATCACTAAGATTAATGGATAATTATGATTACTGTTAACGTAATAAAAGAAAATAGAAAATATAAAAAGATTACAATTCTTGGTCATGCTATGTATGATGATTATGGCAAAGATATTGTCTGTAGTGCATGTAGTAGTATAGTTATTACAACTATTAATGGAATACTAGCACTTGATAAGGGTAGTCTAAGTTATTTAATTGGTAAAAAAGGTATGACTATTGATTTAAAGAATGATGATCATACTACACAAGTACTAATTAATAACATGGTTAGACTTTTAAAAGAACTGGAAGAAAAATATCCAGATAATATTGAAGTTAAGTAAGGAGGAGAATTATGAAATTTTTAAAATTAGATATTCAATTATTTGCTCACCACAAAGGGCAAGGATCAACCTAATGGTCGTGATTCTGCAGGACGTAGACTTGGAGCTAAAGCAGCTGATGGTGAATTTATCACAGCTGGTTCAATTATATATCGTCAAAGAGGAACTAGAGTGTTCCCTGGAACTAATACTCGTCGTGGAAAAGATGATACAATTTATTCTACAATCGATGGAATTGTTAAATTTGAACGCTTAGGAAGAGATAGAAAGCAAGCTTCAGTTTATCCAGTAGGAGAATAATTCAAGAGCCATTAGGCTCTTTTTTATTTATAGACATTGTCATGATTTTTATGATAAAATTATACTAGGTGATGTATATGGAAAATCTTATAAAAGTAATTAATTCTAATGGAGAAGAACTAGAAGTAGAAGTATTAGATATATTTACCGTAGATGGTTATGAAGATAAAGAGTATATCCTATATACAATGAATAAAGAAGTTGATAATAATAATGTTGAAGTATATGTTTCAACTTTAGAAAGAACAGATACTGGTTTTAATTTAAATGATATTACTGATGAATTAGAATGGAAAGTAGTTCAAGAAGCAGTTGATGAAATGGGTGATTTATAATGGAAGAAGTAAAGATGTTTGACGCTAAGAAGCTACTTGATAATTTAAAGGATAAGCGTGATAAAATGCAGGAACAATATGATCAGATGGAAAGCACAAATAGTTATGATGCCAAAGTATTAAAATCTGATATTGATGCAATGAATGAGGCTATTAAAAATTATGAAAAATTGTTAAAAGAAGTTGAAAAGTTAAAGAGTGATACAGAATACGATAAAGGTATATATGATGAATATATGAACGAAATTCTTGAACATTTAAAATATGATAATGAAAATGGTATAGTTAGTGAAAAGGGAATAAAAAGTATAGATAAAATGCTAGCTGAACGTGAGGAAGTTATTGAAGAAGCTGTTAAAGGGTCAGATGGTGTTCAAAAAACTGAAAATGCTGATACAAAAGATGATAATGAAAATAAAAAAGCTGCTAGTAAAAATAATCCTCAAGCTGAAGAAACCGAAGAAGAAAAGAAGAAAAAAGAAGTAGCAGCTGCTGGTGGTATATCAGGAAAAACAGTAGAAGAAAAGAAGCCTTTAAAAGGATCAGATAATGAATATATTGCTATAATGCAGGATAGGATTAATAAAATAGATAAAAAGCTAGATAAATTAAGAAAAAGAGAAAAATATGATCTTACTGGACGTACTACTGAAGCTATAAAAGGTTTTGAAATTGAAATTAATGCCTTAAAAGAACAAATTAATAATCCTCAAGGAAGAACTAAACTATCTGCTGAAGTAGAGGGAAAACTAGAGGAAATGGATGCTAAACACAGTAAAAATGTAGATCAAATTAATCAATATGAACAAGAAATAGCTGAATTAAAAAGAATTCGTAATACATTAACTAGTAGAAAAGATCTTCGTGAAAACAAAAAATTATTAAAAAAATTACAAGCAAAGAACATTGAATTAAAAATTAGTGATAAGTCCTTAACTGGTCAAGAAGGTCATATGATGCAGCCTGGATATAAGGATGAAATGAAAGGTAGAAGTAAAACTTCAAAACAAGCCGGAATAATATCTTCTAATGAAGATAGTTTGGCTGTAAATGAAGAATTAAGGTCAATGCTAAATCCTGATAAATTAGTTGATCGTATTCAAGATAAAATCTATGATATACAAGGTTCTCGTTATCGTAAAAGAATAGAAAAAGCACAAAAGAGGTTAGAAGAATTACAAAGTGAAAATAATAAAAATACTGTAACTGGTGTAAGAATTATGACAGTTACTAAAGATTATCTCGATAAAATTAGAAGAACTAGAAGTCAGGAAATTCAGCCTCAAGTATCTAATTTAATGGCAGCGTAGAGGTGATATTATGTTTGTAGATGAAGTAGAAATTAAAGTAGAAGCCGGAAATGGTGGAGATGGTTGTACAGCATTTAGAAGAGAAAAATATGTAGCAATGGGTGGACCATATGGTGGAAATGGTGGCCATGGTGCTGATATTATTTTTAAAGTTGATGAAGGACTCCATACATTATTGGATTTGAGATATCAAAAGACTATTAAAGGTAATAATGGTGAAAATGGCCGTGGTAAAAATCAACATGGTAAGGGTGCTGAACCATTAATAGTAAAAGTACCATTAGGAACAGTAGTAACTGATTTAGATACTAATCTAGTAATTGCTGATTTATCACATAAAAATCAAGAAGAAGTAATTGCTAAAGGTGGACGTGGTGGTAGAGGTAATACTGCTTTTAAAACCCAAACAAATACTGCTCCTGATTATTCTGAAAAAGGAGAAGAGGGAGAACATAAGGATTTAAAGGTAGAAGTAAAACTACTTGCTGATGTTGGCTTAGTAGGATTACCAAGCGTTGGTAAAAGTACCATTATCTCTTGCGTATCTAAGTCTAAGCCTAAAATAGCTGCCTATCACTTTACAACTCTTAATCCTAATTTAGGAGTAGTTAAGAGTAGTGATGGTCGTAGTTTTGTTATGGCTGATTTACCAGGACTAATTGAAGGAGCAAGCCTTGGAGAAGGATTAGGAGATAAGTTTTTAAAACATATCGAAAGAACAAGAGTAATTGCTCATGTTATTGATATGGCTGGTAGTGAAATGCGTGATCCATATGAAGATTACTTAGTAATTAATAAAGAATTGGAAGCGTTTAATGAAAAATTAATGAAAAAACCAATGATTGTTATTGCTAATAAAATGGATTTACCAGAAGCAAAAGATAACTTGAAAGAGTTTAAAAAGAAAGTGGATTGTAAAATATTTGAAGTTAGCGCAGCTACTAATACAGGATTACAAGTAGTTATTGACTATCTAGCAGATTTACTAGACACAATACCAAATAATCCATTATATGATGAATCACAAATAGAAAGTCATGTTTTATATAAATTTAAGAAAGAAGAACCATTTACTATTACTAAAGAAGGAGATGGTTTATGGGCTATTTCTGGTAAAGAAGTAGAACGAATCTTTAAAATGACTAAATTTTCTAGTGATGAAGCAGTTTATAGATTTGCTAAAAAACTAAGAAAAATGGGAATAGATAATAAATTAATAGAAATGGGAGCAAAAGAAGGAGATCAAGTAAGAATATTAGATTTCTATTTTGACTTCAAGGACTAGGTGATATTATGTTAACAATATGTACTTTTAATATTCAAAATGATTTTAATGATTATAATATTTCTAAGAGAGATAAAATTATTAATCTATTAAAAAATAATCATATTGATATTTACAATCTTCAAGAAGTTTATACTAAAATTGATAAAGATTTAACCAAGTCTTTAAAAAAAATATCATATAACATATATGGTGCATATCGTTTTCTAATACCTAATCGTTATAATGAAAGGACTCCAATTATTACTAATAAAAAAGTATTAAGTAATAGAACTTATCATTTACCATTTCTACCTTCAATAATAAAAAGAATTATTACTAAGGTAGAAATAGAAGATCAAGGAAGAGTGATTTCAGTTTATAATACACATTTAAATTTTAAATATGAGTCATTAAAAGAAAGACAATTAAAGAAAGTATTAAAAATACTAAAGAAGGATAGTAATCCAATTATTTTAACAGGGGATTTTAATTTAAAAACAAACAAAGAAATATTTAATAATTTCGTAGATGAACTTAAAAAGATGGGAATAGAGCACATTGATGTATCGGATAAAACTCTAAAGATATCTAAATATCATCGAGCTATTGATCATATTTTTATTTCAGATACTTTTAAATTAATTAGTAAAAAAAGAATTACTGATTTAAATACCAGTGATCATTATCCTGTTTTAATAGAAGTTGATTACAAGTAAAAACTATATTGAATAGGATGATATTATGAAACAACAATTAGATGAAAATTATGCTAAAGTAATACAATTAATTATTGATAATAGTGAAGTGTTTACTGATTATGAAAGAAAATGCTTACTTAATTATGCAATAAAAGGTCATACTTCTGGTAAGATGATACCTGACTTAGTTCGCGAAGTATATGATAAATTAAATATTTTAGAAGATGAACAAAATATTTATTTGGGTTTCATAGATATACTAGAAAAGGAATTTAACTACAAAGAAAGAAATATTGTTGAAGTTGGGGGAGGAATATTTCCTAGTCTGGCAAATAGAATTGCTAGAGAACAAACTATTGGAAAGATTAAAGTTTATGATCCACGTTTAAGTAAATATGAAAATAATAAAGAAAAGCTTACTTTAGTCAGAGAAAAGTTTTATTCAGATACTCCACTAGGCAATGCAAATTTATTAATAGGATTTATGCCTTGTGAAGCTACTTACAATATAATTGATTCAGCAACTAGAAATAATGTTGATTTCATGATTGCATTATGTGAAGGTGGACCACATGGTGATATTTATGATTATTTTGAGAATGATCGTGAATGGTTAGATACAATGATTTATATGGCTGAACGTGGTGTTGAAGATTATAATATGGGTACATTAGAAAAAACTTATTTGAAAAAGTATCATAATCCGTACCCAGTTATTTACAATAAGAGAAAATAAAGAAAAAAAGAAAGTATAAAATATTGTATTTTATTTTCTTTTAAGATATAATTTATTTATAGTAAATAGAGGTGGATTAAATGAAAGATATAAGTTTTTTAGAAAAAAAAGGTGTAGATATTAAACAAGCCCTTGATATATTTGGGGATGCTCAAACTTATAATGAAACAGTTGGAGAGTTTTTAGTTGGTATCCATACTAAAATTAATCAACTTATAGAAATGATGAATAATGCTGATATGAATAATTATTCAATTACAGTTCATTCTCTAAAAAGTGATGCAAAATATTTTGGATTTATGAAATTAGCTGAAATAGCTGAAGAACATGAAACAAAGAGTAAAGATGGTGATGTTTCTTATGTAACTAGCCATATTAATGATTTGATTAATGAAACTAATAACGCTATTGTATTAATTCAAGAATATATGAATAGTGATGAAGCTGTTGATAGTGGTAATGATGAAACTACTGAAAGTACTGGAGAGGTATATACTGATAAAACTATTCTAGTAGTTGATGATTCTAATATTATTAGAAACTTCGTTAAGAGAATATTTAGTGAAGAATATAATGTTGGAACTGCTCAAAACGGAGAAGAAGCTATTGAAATATTGAAAGCTAATAAAGGTAATGGCTTGATTATGACAATGTTATTAGACTTGAATATGCCTAAAGTAGATGGTTTCGCTGTATTAGAGTTTATGAGACAAAATGGTTTATTAGGAGAAATACCAGTTTCAATTATTTCTGGAGATTCATCAAAAGAAACAATTGATAGAGCATTTACATATGAAATTGTAGATATGTTAGGTAAACCATTCAATGAACAAAATATTAAAATGGTTATTGAAAAGACAATGATGTATAAAGATATGCAATAAAATAAGCTTAAGGCTTATTTTTTTTGACTGTTTTTCAATGCTATGATATAATTTTGCCAATTGATGGGGCAATAGGAGTTGAATTATAATGGGATTACTTATTTTTGGGGGTACAGCAGGCTCTGTTTTTTTTACTATTTATTTTTTGGAAAAAGCTATTCAAAATGGTTTTAAATTAAAGAGAGAAAGTGTTACGGGTCAAATAAAGGATATTTCTATAATAGAAGAACCAATAGTATATCAACTAGCTAATCCTAGTTTCTCGCTAGAAAGATTTTCTAAATCTAAGTTTTATAATCAAATAAAAGAATTTAAAGATGTTTTAGAAAATAATTTTAATAAAGAATATCTTCAGAATTATTATTTAAATATGAAACAAATTAAAATTAATAATAGAACACTTTTTGATCTTATAACAAAGAGTATGAAGAATACGGATGGTGTATACATGCCATCTAAAAATCAAATTGTATTAAGAAATGATTCTTCAATTTATCATGAATTATTTCATTTGGCTAGTACTAATCCTGAGGGTTATGTAGGTTTCTTTCAAAAAGGAATGGGTAAAGCTCTTAATGAAGGTTATACTGAATTTTTAACTAAAAGATATTTTCCAGAACATGGATCTTCTTCTTACAGTAGTCAAGTTACTATTGCTGAACAAGTTGAAAGATTAATTGAAAAAGATAAAATGGAAAAAATGTATCTAACTAGTGATTTCAAAGGACTAATAGATGAGTTAAATAAATATGCTCCTAAAGAAGTCGTTCAAGAATTAATTAATTTAACTGATCATATATTAAACGTTTTGTTAGAATATATGGATTATTCATTTGAAAAAAAAGATGATTTTTATAAGATGAAACAAGATATGAGAAGAATCAAACAAGAGGAAAAAAGAGTAGAAGAAATAATACTAACGATGTTTGAAAACAAAATGATTATTGATGCGAAAGAAAATAACTTGCCAGGATATAGATTAGAAGATGTTCATTTACTATTAAAATTAAGAAATATGCCTAATACAGATTTAAATAATAGTATGTTAAATAAAGATTTAAGTAAAAATTTAAGACATAGAATTACTGATATGCCATCTTTATCATCTATTAATATTGGATTTGCTGATTATGTTATGGCAGTGTTTGATGAAGAAGAAGTATTTAATGGATATCTAGAAGATGGTTTTCAAGGAGTTATTGCTGAAATGAATAACTACTTATCAATGGAAGAAATAAAAAAACTAATAGATTCATATGAATTGTTGCAAAATAGAGATATTCAAAAAACTCCAGAAGAATATCAAGCTGCTGATAAAGAACTAAAAAAAATAACTGTATTTTATAATATTAGAAAAATAAGAGATAATATTGAAACTAATGAATTAGTTGGTTATTGGTTAAGCAATATTATTGGTGCTTATATTACACTTTGCTCAAATCAAAGATTTGATACTTCAAAGGGAAAATTTGTGAATACACTTACTGATGAAGAGTTAGAAAGATTGTTATCAGAAATCCATGATGAGTTTGCTGGTTATAGTATTATTGAAGAAGCAATAGATCGTGTTCGTAAAAAATATTATGAAAACAAACAAAACTTAAAGAATTTCTATAATCATGATTATAGTAAAGAAAACTTAGATAAAGCATTAGAAAAAACTCATAAAAAAAACCTAGTTTGATCTAGACTTTTTTATTTTAATATATCATTAATACGATATTCTTTGGAAAAACCAAGAGGTAGGTAATAAACATGAGTAGCAGTTTTTTCAAAGAAGAATTTTTCAGTATTGGCTTCTTCAATTATTCTGATAATTCTATTCTTTTTATCAGTAAAGAAAATATCTACTTTTTGAACAAAGAAATAAGTATTAGCTAGCTTTTTATTAGGTATTTTTATAATAAAGTCTAATGGTTCAAAGACAAATTTTAATGATTTAAATCTTTGTTTAAAACTAGTATACTCTTTAATTTCATAAGTCTTTTTATTAACTCTTATTTCCATACTATCACCATATATAAATTATATCATAGTATGCAATTTAACAAAATAAAAGCTTTAAAACTATTGTATAATATGATAATATAATAGAGAAAGAAGCGAGGAGGTATAAATATGAGTGGACATTCAAAGTGGGCTACAATTCATAGAAAGAAAGGTTTATTAGATGCAGCTCGTGGAAAAATGTTTCAAAAATTAACAAAAGAAATTATGGTCGCAGCTAAAGGAGGAAGTCCTGATCCTAATCAAAATGCTGCTTTAAGACTTGCTGTTGATAAAGCGAAAGCTCAAAATATGCCTAAAGATAATATTCAAAAAGCAATAGATAAAGCAGTTGGCTCTGCTGATGCTGCTAATTATGAAAACTTAAGATATGAAGGTTATGGTCATGGTGGAGTAGCATTTATGGTAGATTGTTTAACTGATAATCGTAACCGTACTGCATCTGCTGTAAGAAGTGCTTTTACTAAAGCAGGAGGTAATCTAGGTACTGATGGATCAGTAAGTTATATGTTTGAACGCAAAGGATCTATTGTAATACCAGGAGAGTATGATGAAGATACTATGATGATGGTAGCGTTAGATGCAGGAGCACTAGACTTTGAAAAAATAGAGGATAGTTATATGATTACTACTGATCAAAATAGTTTTACTCAAGTTAGAGATGCTTTAGAAGAAAATGGAGTAAAAGAATTCTTAGAATGTGAACTTACTTATGTTCCTACTATGGAAGTAGAATTAGATGAAGAAGGACAAGAAAAAGTTATGAAATTAGTTGATACGCTTGAAGATTTAGATGATGTTCAAGATGTTTATTATAATTTAAAAGAAAAATAAAAGGGGTGTCCTATGAGTACAAAAAGACTAAATGAAATAAATAAAGAATTAAAAGTATATATTAATGAATCTGGTTTTATTTCTAATAAATGTCGTAATAAACTACTTAAAATATTTGAAGAAGAGTTTAATGTTAAACTAGACCTAGATAATTATAAAAATGTAGATTTAAGTATAAAAGATGATTTTAAAATTATTTATCGTGATGATTTATATGAATCAAATAATAAAATCAAAGATATAGCAGATTTAGAAGAAAGATATGCTAGATTTAAAGAAAAAGCAGATAAATTGTTAAGTCGTAAAGAAATAGATTTTAAGACTAAGAGTAATATGAATAACGTAACTAATTTAGTAATAGTTATTTGTATAATTGGACTTATGATTGCTACTTTTATTATTGGTGTAACGGCTTTAATTAATGGTAATTATTTTGATTGCCTTTGGTTTATAATAATTGCTAGTTGGATTGTTACACCAAGTCTAAAACAAAAAGTACTTGATAGGTTTGCACAAGCAAAAAGATATTTAAAAGGGTTAATAAAGAAAGTAAAGTAACTTTCTTTTATTTTTTTATTTAATATAGTATAATAATTTATAGTGGTGATTTTTATGGCTAAGAGTATTAAAGCTCCATGGTATAAGTTTTATGGTAATGAAAAGGAACATTTAGAGTATCCTGATTTTTCTGCTTACAAACTAATTGAATATACATCTAGTAAACATTTAAATAATATTAGTTATAATTATTATGGTAATAAAAAAACTTATCATGAATTTTTAAAACAAATAGATGAAGTTGCTCGTAGTCTAAAAGCTATAGGTGTTAAACATAAAGATGTTGTATCAATTTGTATGCCTAATACACCTGAAGGAATTATTTCTTTTTATGCTTGTAACAAAATAGGGGCCATTGCTTCTATGATTCATCCACTAAGTGCAGAAAATGAAATAAAGAATTATTTGAATATATCTAAATCCGAATGGTTAATTACAATAGATTTTACTGAGAAAAAAGTAGATAAAATAATTGATGAAACTAAAGTAAAGAAAGTTATTTTAGTAGGAGTAGGTGAATCAATGCCACCTATTACTAAATCATTGTATGCAACTACAACTATTCCTAAAAATATTATTCCTAAGACAATTAAAACTCTTAATCCTGGAACTTATTTAAATAATGATAAGAGAAAAATTGGTTGGAAAGAGTTTATTAGATTAGGAAAAACTTATTATAAAGAAATAGAAGATGATTTTAAAGGGAAAGATATTGCTGCTATTTTGTATTCTGGAGGTACTACTGGTACTCCTAAAGGTGTTAGATTAACTAATTTAAATCTAAATGCATCTGCTATGCAAAATTTTGAACACGTAGCTTGTCTTAATGATAAAGATAAAGTACTTGCTATTATGCCAATCTTTCATGGATTTGGTTTAAGTGTTTGTATTCATTGCGTTCAATATTTTGGAGGTACTAGTATTTTACTTCCTCAATTCAATGCAAAAAGTTTTGACAAAATTATTAAGAAATATGAACCAAATGTTATTGTAGGAGTTCCTACTTTATTTGAAGCAATACTTCAAAATAAAAGCTTTAATCATATGAATTTAGAGTATATAACATGTGTTATTTCTGGTGGAGATACATTATCTCCAGACTTAAAGAGAAGATTTGATACTTGGTTAGAAAAACATCACTCTCCAACAACAATTAGAGAGGGATATGGATTAACAGAGTGTTGTGCAGCTAGTTGCTTTACTCCTCTTAATTATTATCGTGAAGGAAGTATTGGAATACCATATCCTGATACTTATTATAAAATTGTTGAAGTTGGTACTGATAAAGAACTTCCTTATGGAACTGCAGGAGAAATAGTAATCAGTGGACCAACAGTTATGGCTGGTTATATGCGTAATCGTAAAGAAACAAAGCAAACTTTAAGAAAACATCGTGATGGAAATATTTGGCTTCATACAGGTGATGAAGGTATTATGGATAAAGATGGTTTTGTTTACTTTAAAGGTAGAATAAAAAGGATGATTATAACTTCTGGATATTGCGTATATCCAAGTAATATTGAAGATGTAATTGATTCTCATCCAGCTGTTAGAATGAGTTGTGTAATAGGTATACCTCATCCATATAAAGTAACAGTAGCGAAAGCTTTTATAGTATTAAATAAAGGTGTAGAAGAATCAGAAGAATTATTAAGTTCGATCAAAGAATTAGTAGAAAAGAACTTAGCTAGATTCTCATGGCCATATGAATATGAATTTAGAAATGAATTGCCTAAAACATTAGTAGGAAAGATTGCATATAATGTTTTAATTCATGAAGAAGAAATGAAGAATAAGAATAAAAAATATGAAACAAGTGAAGAATTATTAAAACAATTAGCTGAAGAAGATAATACAGAAGAATAAAAGAATGAAAGGGAAAAAGCTTATGAATATTTCTGAATATATACCGGATTATATGGATCCAAAAATTATTTTAGAGTATTTATCTACTGCAGAAACACTTACATTAAGTGAATTTTCCCGTCTAACTCATTTCTTTTTAAAGCAGGCTGATAAAGATGATTTAACTATAGATGAAAAATGCTTAATGTCAACATATTTGGCTTTTATTGATATTATAATGCCTGAAGGTAAAAATCATTCTTGTACTGGTAAAAGAAAAACTTTACAACAATATTATTTTAATAATTATAAAGGATGTTCTAATGAAACAAATCGAGAAATAGCTAATCTATATAAAGCATATTATGAGAAACGAATAGCTGAAGAAAATGAACGTGATGAAAAAATTATGGAAAGTTATCATCCAGAAATCTATAATGAAATGATTGAGTTACGTAAACAAAAAGAAAACAAAAAAGTTAAAATAAGAAAACATGGTTAACATGTTTTTTTTAATAAAAATATGAAAAAAAATATAGAAAAACTAAATAATTGTTCTTTTTATTTACAACATTCATATTTTTAGTTTATAATGAATATATACTGTAGGAGGATCGGAAAATGTTAGAAGATAAAAAACCAATAGAGACATTTCATTGGATAGTAAAAGCACATTCTTTATCAGCTAGAGGTTATAGTGAGGTATGTGATTGGTTTAATGTAGAAAAGGATAAAGGTAATTTAAACTTAGATGAGAAGATAATAATAGCTTGTTGTTTAAGAAAGATTCATATAGCTAGTTTGCGTGATAAAGATAAAGACATGGTAGATGAAAAGAGAATTAAAGCAGAAGAATTTTATTTAGAAAACTATGATAAGTGTGCTCAAGGAACAAGAGATTATATGGCAGATTATGAAGAAAAAATGAAAAAAGAAAGAGAAATGTTTAAAGACCTTGATTCGTATGTTGAACAAGTAAATAAAGAATTAAGTAAAGTATATACATATAAAAAATAAGAGTCATAAACTCTTTTTTTGTTTTAGTTCGATTTGCTTATAGAACTTTTTTGTTTTATAATAATTGGTAGGTGATAAGATGTTTGATTATATTAAAGGTGTAGTTACAGATATTAAGAATAATGCAATAGTTTTAGATAATAACGGAGTGGGATATTTAATATATGTATCTAATCCATATTCATTTGAACCCGGAGTAGAATACAAAGTATATGTTTATCAACAAATATCAGAAGATGCTCATTTATTATATGGATTTAAATTATTAGAAGAAAAAGAATTGTTCTTAAAACTTATTAGTGTTAAAGGACTAGGTTGTAAGATGACTTTACCTATCTTAGCTGTTGGATCAGTAGATGGTATTATTGATGCGATTAATCGTGAAAACATCTTATATTTAAAGAAATTTCCTAAGATTGGAGAAAAACTTGCTCGTCAAATAGTATTAGATTTAAAAGGTAAAATGGAAACAACTAGTGAAGGTATTAGTACTACTGAAGTAGATAATCAAAATGAATTATATGAAGTATTAATAGGATTAGGTTATAAAGATAAAGAAATTAAACCAGTACTTGGTAAAGTTGATAATACTTTAACTATTGAAGAACAAGTAAAAGAAGCATTAAGATTATTATTAAAATAGGAGGGTTATATGGAAGAGAGTGTTATAACTAATTATGAATTAGAAGATGATAATTTAATTGATAATACAATTCGTCCAGAAACCATTGATGAATATATTGGACAAACTGATGTCAAAGAAAATATTAAAGTTTTCGTTGAAGCAGCTAAAATGCGTAAAGAAGCTCTTGATCATGTTTTATTATATGGTCCTCCAGGACTTGGTAAAACTACATTAGCTTTTATTATTGCTCATGAGTTGGGTACTAATATTAAAACAGCTAGTGGACCTAGTATTGAAAAAACAGGAGATTTAGCTGCTATTCTTTCATCACTTGAACCAGGTGATGTCTTATTCATTGATGAAATACATCGTATGCCTAGATATATAGAAGAAATACTATATCCAGCAATGGAAGATTTTTCATTAGATATCATTGTAGGTAGTGAAGGGAATAGTCGTAATATAAAGATAGATTTACCTCCATTTACCTTAGTAGGAGCAACTACTCGTGCAGGTGATTTATCTTCTCCTTTAAGAGATAGATTTGGTATTATTAATAAACTACAATTCTATACAGTAGAAGAGCTTACTGATATTGTTAAAAGAACCTCTAGAGTACTTGATATGACTATTGATGAGGAGGCTGCGGTAGAACTTGCTATGAGAAGTCGTGGTACACCTAGAATTGCTAATCGATTATTTAAAAGAGTAAGAGACTTTGCTATGGTAGAAGGTGATGGTAATATTGATTTAGCTATTACTAAAAAAGCTCTTGATAGATTAAAAGTAGATTCAATGGGATTAGATAATACTGATAGAGATCTATTAACTGCTATTATAACTAAGTTTAATGGTGGACCAGTAGGAATTGATGCAATAAGTAGTTCTATTGGAGAAGAAGTAACTACAATAGAAGACGTTTATGAACCATATTTATTACAAATGGGATTATTAAAAAGAACATCTCGAGGTCGTGTTGTTACCGATAAAGCTTATGAAATATTAGGTATTCCTAATACTAAAAAGAAAGCTAAAGGAGAACAAACAGCTCTTGATTTAGAATAGCACTTAAAGTGCTTTTTTATTGGTAAAAATTGACTTTTTCCAACATTTGTGGTATAATGTATACGCATTTGAAAGAGGGGGATAATATGAAAAAAATTAATATTAATAAAATAACAAGTATCGTATTATTAGCTGGATTTATATTTGCTGGATCTAAGGCAGGTACAATACTAGCTAAAGATAATAGCGATTATGAATTAAAAACTACTCCTATTGCTGAATTATTAGAAGATGAAGATATCCAAGATATTACAGTACTTGATGAATCATTAGATGAAGGTACTATTAATATTGTTGGAAAAGATGCTGAGTTTAGAAAAAGAATTATGTATTTAGAGTATTATAAAAGTTCAGGAGAAGAAGATTCATATAATGAAACTTTGAACTGGTTAAGAGATAACTTTAAAGATACTGCAGAAGAATTATTATTAGGATCTGTTAAAGGAGCTATTGCTGATGAAGAAAAAGCACCTATTAATACAGTTACTTTAACACCAGCAGCTGATTATAATGAAGATACATTATTCTTAACACCTAAAGGTGTTGCTGGAGTAAAAGATGATTACCGTATCGAAGGATTCACTATTGAATCTAAAGCATTAAATGATGCAGTTAATTTATGTGCTACTATTCAAGATATGAATTTTAATGAAATGTCTGCTGAAGATATTGTTAAACTATATGATGAAGTTGTTACTACTTCAAAAATGGCTATTGCTTCAGGTGCTAGTAGACATGATGATAAAATTAATGAAAAGAATAGTAAGAAATATATTAAGAAAAACTATGGTATTTAAGAGATTAGTATTTAAAAACTAATCTTTTTTTGATATAATTAGAACGCTTAGGAGTGATTTCTATGAATACAGAAGATTTTGATTATGAATTACCAGAAGAATTAATTGCTCAAACACCTTTAAAAGTAAGAGATTCTTCTAGATTACTAGTATTAAATAAAGAAACAGGTGAAGTAGAACATAAGCACTTTACCGATATAATTGATTATTTAGAAGTAGGGGATACATTAGTCTTAAATGATACTAAAGTATTACCTGCAAGACTTATTGGAGTTAAAGAAAGTACAGGAGCAGTTATTGAAATTCTTTTATTAAAAAATATTAATGATGATAACTGGGAATGTTTAGTTAAACCTGCTAGAAGAGTTAAAGTGGGTGATATAGTTTCTTTTGGAAATGGTGAATTAAAAGCTAAATGTACTGATGTTTTTGATGAAGGAATTAGACATTTTGAATTAATTTATAAAGGTATTCTATTAGAAATATTAGAAAAACTTGGTACTATGCCACTTCCACCATATATTCATGAGAAATTAGAAGATCAATCGAGGTATCAAACAGTCTATGCTAAAGAAGTAGGTAGTGCAGCTGCTCCTACCGCAGGACTTCATTTTACTAATGAACTATTGGAAAGAATTAAAGATAAAGGTATTAATATTTGTTATGTAACACTTCATGTAGGATTAGGTACATTTAGACCGGTAGCTGTTACTAATATTAAAGATCATGAAATGCATAGTGAATTTTATACTATGAAAAAAGAAGTAGCAGAACTACTTACTAAGACTAAAGAATCTGGTCATAGAATAATAGCTGTTGGTACTACAACTACTAGAGTATTAGAAACTATTATGACTGAGAAAGGTAAATTTATTGAGTGTTCAGGATGGACTAAGATATTTATCTATCCAGGATATGAGTTTAAAGGAATAGATTCTTTAATAACAAACTTTCATTTACCTAAATCAACATTAGTAATGTTAGTTAGTGCTTTAGCTGGTAGAGAAAATATTTTAAATGCTTATAAGATCGCAGTTAAAGAAAAATATCGTTTCTTCTCCTTTGGAGATGCAATGTTTATTAAATAGGAGGCTTTATGATAGTAAAATATAATTTAATTAAAACTGAAAAAGATACTAAAGCTCGTTTAGGTCATATAGAAACTAATTATGGTGAATTTGATACACCTATGTTTATGCCTGTTGGTACTAGAGGTACTGTTAAATCATTAAATCCAGAAGAGTTAAAAGATTGTCATTCAGGAATAGTTTTAGCTAATACTTATCATTTATGGTTAAGACCAGGGGAAGATATAGTGGCTACTTGTGGGGGACTTCATAAGTTTATGAATTATGATGGACCAATTCTTACTGATAGTGGTGGTTATCAAGTATTTTCTCTAGCTAAAAACAAAAAAGATATTACTGAAGAAGGAGTTAATTTTAGAAGTCATATTGATGGACAAAAACTTTTATTAACACCTGAAAAATCAATTGAAATTCAAAATAAATTAGATAGTGATATTGCAATGAGTTTTGATGAATGTCCTCCTGCTAGTGCTAGTCATGAATATTTAGAAAATAGCTTAAAAAGAACACTTAGATGGGCTGAAAGAGGTAAAAAAGTTCATAATAATCCTAATCAAGCTTTATTTGGAATTGTTCAAGGTGGACCATATGAGGATTTAAGAAAGTATTCCGCTATTGAAACTGTTAAAATGAACTTTGATGGTTATAGTATTGGTGGAGTGGCTAATGATGGAGAATCTAAAGAAGATATGTATAAAGCAATTGATTATTCAGTACCGTATTTACCTGAAGATAAATTAAGATATTTAATGGGAGTTGGAGAACCAGAGGATATTCTTGAAGGTGTTGAAAGAGGAGTAGATATCTTTGATTGTGTTCTTCCAACAAGAATAGCTCGTCATGGACAAGCTTTTACTAGAACTGGTAAAATTAATTTTAATAATGCTAAGTTTAAAGAAGATTTAAATCCTGTAGAAGAGGGTTGTGATTGTTATTGTTGTAAGAATTATAGTAGAGCTTATGTTAGACATTTAATTAGCGTAGGAGAAACTCTTGGGGGTAGATTATTATCTATTCATAATATTAGATTCTTAATAAGATTAACAGAAGAGATTAGAGAAGCCATTAAGAAAGATAGATTCTTAGGATATAAAAAAGATTTTTTAGATAAATATAATGGAAAGTAGTTTTATAACTACTTTTTATATGTAAAAGATGGGACTTGTATTGGCACTTGTCTCTTTTTGTTCTTCAGTAGGTGTATTTATTTCATTGGCTATTTTAAATATAGTTTTAGCATTATTAACAAAGGGTTTTACTTGATATACAATCGGAATTGCTTGGTTTATTACTCCTAATGTTTTACTAGTACCATCTAGTAATGTTCCCCATTTTATTCCTTTTAAAATATTAACAGCATTAGCTAAAATACTAGGGTTTTGATAAGGATAAATAGTATCACCTCTAATACAATATATGACAAATGAACAAAAAGTTTAAAATAGTGTTTTAAAATTGAAAAAGTTATGTTAGAATGATATTAGTATGAAAAGATAAAGAGGAAGGTAGTTTGTATGCTAGGAAAAAAGAAAAAAGCTAAAACTAATGAAGCAGAAGCACAACAACAAGCAGCACCAGCAAATGCAACTGCAGCAGTAGCACAACAACAGGCAACCCAAGACAATTCTGTAGCAACTGCTCAAGATAATAATGTACAAACTGCTGATAATCAAACACCTGCTATGCCACAAGAAACAGTTTCTCAAATGGGCGAAAGAACTAAAATAAGAAGACCTTTAGAGAGCTATAAGTATAAAATTATAAATGGTGTAGGTAAAAAAGAAACTGGTAGTTTTGATGCTGAGAGTGAAGAAGATGTTAGAAATTTCTTAATTTCTCAAGAATATCAAGTATTAGAAGTTAGAAAAAGAGGTAAAGGCGATATTGATATTGGAATGAATTCTCCAATAGGAGCCAGTGATTTATCATTCTCATTAACTCAGTTATCTACATATATCAAATCTGGTATTCCACTTGCTGATTCAGTTAGAATTTTAGCCAAACAATCAACTAAACCAAAGCTTAAAAAGAGCTTTAGTGAATTAGTTTATCAGTTATTAAAAGGTGAAAGTTTATCTGAAGCCATGATGATGCAAGATAAGATATTCCCTAAATTATTAATAAATATGGTAAAGACAGCTGAAATGACAGGTGATTTGCCATCAATTTTAGATGATATGTCTGAATATTATACTTCAATGGATCAAACTCGTAAGCAAATGAAGTCAGCCATGACATATCCGGCAGTCGTATTGACTATTGCCTTTGGAGTTTTAATATTTATGCTTACATACTTGGTTCCTCAATTTACAGCTATGTTTGAAAGTAATGGAGCTGAGTTACCAGCATTAACTAAAGCAATTATCGCTACAAGTGATTTTATTAAAAATAAATGGTATATTCTCTTAATCAGTGTAGTGGTAGTAGTTGTTACATTCATGCAATTATATAAAAAAGTACAACCATTCAGAGAAAAAGTACAAATTTTGTTAATGCATCTTCCAGTAGTTAAAGATGTAATTATTTACAATGAAGTTGCTAACTTTACTAAAACATTTGCTTCATTATTAAATCATGGAGTATTTATTACTGATAGTATGGAAATTCTATCTAAAATTACTAATAATGAAGTTTTTACGAAGATTATTAATCAAACTCTTGAAAACTTAGGTCGTGGAGATTCTATATCTTCAGCATTTAGAGGACAATGGGCAGTACCAGTTGTAGCATATGAAATGATTGTTACTGGTGAAACTACTGGTCAATTAGGTGCTATGATGGAAAAGGTTGCTTCACACTTCCAAATGTTACATAAAAACGTTATTGATCAGATGAAAAGTTTAGTAGAACCGATTATGATCGTTTTCTTAGCAGTAGTTGTTGGTATTATCTTAATTTCGATTATTCAACCGATGTTCTCTATGTATAGTCAGATTAAATAAGGAGGTAATTATTTATATGCAAACTTTATATCTAATTATCTTTTTTATTTTAGGTTTATTAATGGGTTCATTCTTTACTGTAGTAGGTTCAAGATTACCTAATCATGAAAATTTTATGAACTCTAGAAGTTATTGTGATAAATGTCATCATCGTCTAAGTTTACTTGATATGGTACCAATAATTTCTTTCTTATTACTACGAGGTAGATGCAGATATTGTAAAGGTAAAATAGATGCTTTATCATCATATATGGAGTTTTTTACAGGTGTATTATTTGCTTTAGGTTTTTATGTATATGGCTTTTCATATGAACTATTAATTGCTTTAGGAATAGTTTCAATGTTATCAATTATATCAGTATCTGATTTATCTTATTATGTTATTCCTGATGAAGTATTAGTATTCTTTGGTTGTTATTTTATAATAATTAAAACTTTACAAGTAGGAGCAGTTAATGCTTTATTATGTATTTTATCAGGAGCAATATTATTTGCTATTATGTATGCAATAATGTTACTAGGAAATATGATGTTTAAAAAAGAAACATTAGGTGGAGGAGATATTAAGATGATGTTTGTCTTTGGCATTATTCTTCATCCTTTACTTGGTTTAATGGCAATCTTTTTAGGAAGTCTATTGGCTTTACCAGTATCATTATTTCTATTATTAAAAAAACATGAACGTTTAGTTCCATTTGGACCATTTTTATTAATTAGTTTAACTTTTATTTACTTTACAGGTATAAATGTTCCAACTATAATAGAATTTATAAAACTACTTTAGTAGTTTTTTTATATAAATAAAAAAGTAAACTCTTGAAAATAGTTTAATGTTTTTATATTATAAATGTAGGTGGTGATTTCAATGAAAAATATAAATGTTTTACCAGCAGATACATATACTGTTATTAATAAAACAATTATTACTGATATTGATAAAAGAATAGTTTCAATGTTATACCAACCAATCATTGGATTTACTGCTGTTAGCCTATATTATTCATTAATTTCTGATTTAGATAAAGCAGAATTAATAAGTGATGAACTAACTCATTATCATTTAATGGCTACTATGCAATTATCATTAGAAGATATTATGATTGCTAGAGAAAAATTAGAAGCTGTAGGCTTAATTAAAACATATATAAAGAAAGATAATATAAATCAATTAGTTTATTTATTATACTCACCAATTAGTCCAGAAGAGTTTTTTAATCATCCAATATTAAACATTGTTTTATATAATAATCTAGGTAAAAAAGAGTATGAGAAAATAATGAATTATTTTAAAATACCACGAATTAATTTAAAAGATTATGAAGATATTACTAGTAGTTTTGATGAAGTATTTACTCCTGTTAGAGGAACTATTGATAATACTAATAATGATATTACAAAAAGAGATACAAATAATATTTTAATTAATAAAGGAATTGATTTTAATCTTATTATTTCTGGTATTCCTAAAAGTCAATTAAATGAAAGATGTTTTAATGAAGATACTAAAGAATTAATTAATAATTTAAGTTATATTTATAATTTAGATAGTTTAGACATGCAAGGTCTTATTAGAAATTGTTTAAATGAAAAGGGAATGATTGATAAAACTTTACTTCGTAAGAGTTGTCGTAATTATTATCAATTTGATAATTTTGGTAATTTACCAACTTTAATATATAATCGTCAACCAGAGTATTTAAAGAAACCTACTGGAGATAATTCTAAATGGGCTAAAATGGTTTATACTTTTGAGAATATTACTCCATATCAATTATTAAAGGCTAAATATAAAGGTGCTGAACCAACAGATCGTGATAAGAAATTAATTGAAAGTTTATTAATCGATCAAAAATTAAATCCTGGAGTAGTTAATGTCTTAATAAGCTATGTTTTAAAAGTAAATAATGAACAGTTAACTAAAAGTTATGTAGAAGCTATAGCTGGCCAATGGAAGAGATTAAATATTGAGACTGTAGAAGAAGCAATGAAAATTACTGAAAAAGAACATAAAAAATTTAAGAAAATAGTTAAACCTAAAGAAAAAGTAATTAAAGAAGAAAAGAATATTCCAGCATGGTTTAATAAAGAACAAGATGTTTTAGAATTAGAAGAAAATGAGAAAGAAGAATTAGATAAAATATTAGCTGAATTAGTCTAATTCTTTTTTATTGTAAAGTTATGTAAATTTTTATTGAAAAAGTGTTAATACTATTACTAGTAAATTATTATTATGATACTATTATCTAGGAAAGAAATAGAGGTTACATATGAGAAGACATAATACAGAATTTTATAAATTAACTAAAGATATACTTATTAATAAAGAATTTAATAAATTGAGATATATTAATCATCATGGAATTACAAGATATGATCATTCTTTAAGAGTAGCATATTATACATATATTATTACTAAGAAATTACATTTAGACTATTATAAAGCTACTAAAGGAGCATTACTTCACGATTTCTTTATTGATGAAGTAAGTTCTATGGATGGAGTATCAAGACTTAGAAAACATCCTACATATGCTTTAATTAATGCAAAGAAATATTATGATTTAAGTCCAATGGAAGAAGATATTATTAAGACTCATATGTTCCCAGTTACTTTTAGACCACCAAAGTATTTAGAAAGTTGGTTGGTTGATATTATTGATGATATAGCTTCTATTTATGAAAGAAGTTATAGTATTAAAAATGAATTAGCTACATCACTAAGTGTTATAGCACTAATGTTTATTAATTATATTCGTTAACTTTAGGTTAACTCTTTTTTTTTACTGTAATTTATGATACAATTTACACGAAAGAAGATGAGAGTATGAATAAGACTTTTATTATTGGACATAAAAAACCAGATACTGATTCAGTTGTATCTGCGATAGGTCTTTCTTATTTAAAAAATGCTTTGGGAGAAAATACTGAAGCAAGAGTTATTGGAGATATTAATAAAGAAACAGAATATGCTTTAAAGTATTTTAATGTTAATACTCCAAAGTATTTAAATGATGTAAAACTACAGTTACGAGATATTGATTATCATAAAGGCTTTTTTATTAAAGATACTGATAGTATTTATCATGGATATCAATCAATGTTAGAAGCTGATTTAACTGGTATTCCTGTTGTAAAAGAAGATAATACTTTTTATGGTTTAATTACTATTAAAGATTTATCTAGAGTTATGATTAATGATAATATTGAAAGTTTATATACTTCATATGATAATTTACTATATGTATTAAAAGCAGAGGAAGTAAATAGAGCTTCTTCAGAAATACAAGGTAATTTACTAGTCGCAGCTTTTAAAAGTACTACTTTTATGAATGAAATTGAATTAAAAAAAGATGATATTTTAATAGTTGGAGATAGACACAGTATTTTAGAATATGCGGTTAATTCAGGAGTTAAAATGATAATTCTATCTGGTAATTCAATGATAAAAGAAGAGCATTTAGAAATTGCCAGAAAGAATAATGTTAATATTATTAGGACTCCATATGATACTTATAAAATATCAAGGTTTGTAGTCTTAGCCAATTATATTAGAACAATGGTAAGTATGTATAATCCAACTAGTTTTTTAGAAACTGACTTTGTATCTGATGTTTTAGATATTAACAATAAATTGAAACATACTAATTATCCAGTAGTTAATAAGAGTAATAAGTGTTTAGGTTTATTAAAAATAACTGATTTAGCTGAAAAACACCCTAAGAAAGTTATTTTAGTAGATCATAATGAGAAAATGCAAAGTATTGAAGGGTTAGAAGAATCTGAAATAATAGAAATAATAGATCATCATAATTTGGGTAATCTTACTACTAATAATCCTATTAATTTCCGTAATATGTTAGTTGGATCTACTAGTACAATTGTTTATACTTTGTTTAAAGAAAGACAAATAGATATTCCTAAAGATATTGCTGGTGTATTGTTATCAGGGATTTTATCTGATACTTTAGTTTTAAAGAGTCCAACAGCTACTACTATAGATCGAGAAGCTGTTAGGGAATTAGCAAATATTGCTGGTGTTGATTATCAAAAATATGGAATGGAATTATTAAAATCTGGTACTTCTCTAGAAGGAATGTCCAAGGAAGATGTTCTATATAATGATTATAAATTATATACAGTCAATGATAAGAATTTTGCAATTGGACAATTCTTTACTATGAATTTTGAAGAAATAGAAAAAGAAATAGATGATTATGTTGATGTTTTAGATAAAGTGGCTGAGGCTAATAATTATAATTTAGTAGCTTTATATGTAACAGATATTGTTAAGAATGGTAGTTATGTAATATATAATAGAAGAGGTGCTAATACAATTGCTTTAGCTTATCAGAAAGAAGTTTTTGAAGGTTACTTTATTGATGGTTGTGTATCTAGAAAGAAACATATCGTTCCAGTTATTATGGAAATACTTGAAAATTAGGAGGAAATATGGTTGAGAAGATTGTAGCAACTATTGTTGGTTTATTTGCTGGACTTGGTAGTATTCCTTTTGGAAAAGAATTAATAGTCTTTATTATTTCATTAATGCCAATTTTGGAACTTAGAGGTGGTTTAATCGCAGCTTCTTTATTAGGATTAGATCCAATTAGAAGCTATATTATAAGTATTATTGGTAATATTATTCCAGTACCTTTTATTTTATGGCTTATTAATTATATTTTAGATTGGATGAGAAGAAGTAAAAGATTTAAAAAAGTAGCTAAGTGGTTAGATAAAAAAGTAGATAAACATAAAGGCCAAATAGAAAAGTATGGTTTTATTGGTTTGATATTATTTGTGGGAATACCTCTTCCAGGAACTGGAGCATGGACAGGTTGTTTAATTGCTTCTGTATTGGAAATGGATCGTAAGAAAGCATTTATTGCTGCTTTAATTGGTATTTTTATTGCTAGTATTATTATGATGTTCCTTTCATTTGGACTTTTAAAATATATTATAGGATAGGTGATATAATGACAAGTAATCAAATAGGTTTATTAACAACATTTATACTTGGTATATTTATTCTTATTGGAGCTGGTATTTCATTATTAGTTAATAAAAAAGATAAAATAATTGATTTTTCAATAGGACTAGCTTTTGGAGTAATTATTACTTTAATTATTACTGATTTATTGCCTGAAATATTTGAAGGATTAGGATTAAAGCATATATTATTATTTATTATTTTTACAACTATTGGTTTCTTTATTTTAAGATTATTTGATAAATTTATTCCTGATCATCATGAACATCATATGAATAAAAAAGAGAATAATGCTAATTTAGCTCATATAGGAATTATGACTACATTAGCTATAATTCTTCATAATATTATTGAAGGAATGGCTGTTTATTCAACTGCTTTAAGTAATAGTTCTTTAGCTGTTTCATTAGCTGTTGGAGTTGGTTTTCATAATATTCCATTAGGTATGGTTATTGCTAGTAGTTTATATCATAGTAGTAAAAATCATAAAAAGGCATTGATTTCAATAATACTTGTATCTATTTCTACTTTTTGTGGAGGATTAATAATGTATTCATTTAGATTTGTAAATCTAAATAATATAGTTTTAGGAATACTTTTATCATTAACTTTAGGTATGTTATTATTTATAGTAATAGATGAATTATATCCAAGAATTAAAAATACTTCACAGAAAAAAGTAACTTATTCAGGAGTATTACTTGGAATAATATTATTAGTAATATCAATGATTATTGGTTAAATAAATGTACAAAAAATTCGTACATTTTTTTATTTATATGGTATTATAAGAGTAGGAGGTATATATGGAATATAAATATAAAAAAGATTTAGATAAAAATATTTTTCGTGGATATGATATTAGAGGAGTTTATCCAACAAATATAGATGAAGATACAGTTTATACATTTGGACTTGGTTTTGGTACTCATATTCAAAGAATGGGTAAAAACAAATGTGTTGTAGGACATGATAATAGATTGTCTTCTCCAAGTCTTTATGAAGCAGTAATTAAAGGAATAAAAGATTCTGGAGTAGATGTAGTTAAATTAGGTCTTTGTACAACCCCAATGTATTATTATGCTTGTATTAAATTAGGAATATCTAGTGGAGCTATGATTACAGCATCTCATAATCCAAAAGATGAGAATGGTATAAAGTTTGCTTTTGATGAAAAGGGTAATTGTAAAGGACAAGAAATACAAGACTTTTTAGCAGAATTAATTGAAGGAGATTTCTTATCAGGAAATGGAACTGATTCAGAATATAATATTGAACCAGAGTATTTAGAATTATACAAAGGAAATTTACATTTCGGTGATAGACGTTTAAAAGTTGTTTTAGATCCAGCAAATGGTGCAGCAGCTAACTTCTGTCGTAAAGTTTATGAGTTATTTCCAATCGATTTAACAATTATTAATGAGGAAAGCGATGGTAATTTTCCAAATCATCATCCCGATCCTTGTATAGAAGCAAATCTTGAACAATTAAAAGCTAAAGTATTAGAAATAGGCGCAGATGTAGGTATTTCTTTTGATGGAGATGGAGATAGACTAGGAGTAATTACTAATGAAGGTAAATATATCGCAACTGATATCTATTTAATTATAATTATTAGAGATATTGTAAATAAAGTTACTAATAAAAGATTCTTATATGATATAAAGTGTTCTAAAGCATTAAGTGATGAAATTGAAAGATTAGGTGCAGAAGGTATTTGTTATCGAACAGGAAATTCTTATACTAAAGCTAAAGTAAGAGAAGATAATTTACCATTGGGTGCAGAGTTATCAGGACATGTTTATTTCAATGACCGTTGGCCAGGCTTTGATAGTGGTATGTATGCAGGACTTAGATTACTTGAAATAATGTCTAAGACTGATAAAACTATTTCTGAATTACTAGAAGGAATTAATCATTATTATTCAACAGAAGAAATAAAATTTGCTTCTACTGATGAAAAGAAAGTAGAAGTAGTGGCTAAAGTAAAAGAATATGCAGATTCATGTGGTTATAAATATAATGATATTGATGGTATTAGAGTTAATTTTAATGATGGTTGGGCTTTAGTTAGATATTCAAATACCGGTCCTAATATCACAGCTAGATTTGAAGCTAATACTGAAGAAAGACTACAAGCTTTACAAGACGAATTTGTAGGTAAAATAAATGAGTACAGCAACTAAAAAAGCTTATGTTTATAAGATGAAATTAGTGCCAGCTAACATTCTAGGTACTGTAATATTAGTATTATTAATATTATTTTCTATCTTGATTAAAGCTGATTTTCACATCTCAGGAAATTTCTGGATATTACTAATCACTTTAATACTATATTTATGTTTACATGAATTTCTTCATGGAATAGGCTATTTAATAGGTGGTACTAAAAGAAAAAATATTGCTTATGGTATTTGTTTAGAAAAAGGAATCTTGTATTGTATGGCATATCAAGAACTAACTAAAAAGAATATCTTGATTTCATTACAGATGCCATTTGTAGTAATAGGTGTTATTACATATATAATAAGTTATATATTTAATCTTCCATATTTAATGTTTTTATCAATAGTTAACTTAGTTGGAGCTTGTATGGATTTAGTAATGTTTATTTATATAAGTAAATTAGATAAAGATGTTATCTATAGTGAATCAGGAGAACCAGATCAATTTGTACTTATTTCAAGTGAAGATTTAACTAAAAAGAAAAGTAAATACTTTGAAATAGTTGATGTAAAAGATTATAAAAAAGAAGATTATAGATTTAAAGACATTAAAAAAATAACAATTAGTAAAACTTCATATATTGTTTTAGGAATCTTACTATTAGGTGTAATACTTTCAATTATATAAAAGAGTAAATAATACTCTTTTTTTGTCAAATAATTAAAATAATACTTGTTTAGTAAAAATACTTGTGTTATATTTGAAGAGACGTTTAGGCTATATCTTAAGGATACTACTACATGTAAATGTAGCTTTTTTGCTTAGTTAAATATAAATATATTAAGGAGGAAAGCATGGCAATTAGTGAAAGCGAATTTGTAAAAGAAAAGAAAATTCTAAGAAAAGTTCAAAAGCTCTTAGAAGAAACATTGTCTTCTCTAGGAGAAGATGTAATTGAAGACGAAGAAGGTCTTACTGAATTTAAGAAAATGATGTGGGAGAATTCTAGTAGTTTTGATGCAGCTGAATCTCAACAAGTAATGGCTGCAACGGCACTAGAAGCTGATAAGTTTTTTAGAAAACGTGATTATTTTAGAAGATTATGTAAAATTAAAAACAAACCTTATTTTGCTAGTATTGTTTTTAAAGATGAAAAGGGAGAAATATTTAATATTTACATGTCACTTACTTATTTAAAAGACAAAGATTCAAATAATATTCTCTTTGATTGGAGAAGTCCAATCTGTAGTTTGTTTTATGATTTTGAAACAGGACCTTGTAGTTATGTAGCACCAGGTGGAATTATTAGTGGAGAATTAAAAAGAAAAAGACAATACAAAATAGAAAACAATAAATTACTAGGTGTTTTTGACAATAGTTTAAATATTAGTGATGAGGTATTACAAGAAGTTTTAGCACAAGAATCAAGTGATAGGATGCGTCAAGTTGTTAATACTATTCAACAAGAACAGAATAAAGTTATTAGAGACTTAGATAATGATAATTTAATTGTTCAAGGAATAGCTGGTTCAGGGAAAACAACAGTTGCACTACATAGAATAGCTTTTTTACTATATCGAATTAAGAATTTAAATAGTAATAATATTTTAATCTTTTCACCTAATAATATTTTTACTGAGTATATATCTGATGTCTTACCATCATTAGGAGAAGATAATACTTTACAAACAACATTCTCTGATTATTTAGAAGCTTTTATTACTGAATATTATGGAGTAGAGAGTTTTACCGATTTTATTTCAAGATATTATTCCTATAATGAACCAAATCCTGAATTAGTAGAGTATAAACAAAGTGATGGAATTATAGAAGATTTAGATAATTACTTAAATAATTATATAAATAATTGTAAATTTACTAGTTCTTTTCATGAAGGAGAAATTCATTACATAGAAAAGGATGAAATAAATAAAATGTTACATTATAAATATGACCGTTTACCATTATTTGAAAGAGTAAATGAAATAGCTGAAAAGTTATGTTCTAATAACTATAAAGGTAAACGTACTAAAGTAAAAACATATTTAAAGTTATTATATGAAAATAGTAATTTCAAAAAAGATTATCAAAGTATTATGAAAGATTTCTATTTAAGTGATTATTGTAAGATTAAGTTGTCTGAAAAAACAATAAATAGTTTTATTTATAAAAATGTTATTAATTATGAAGATGCATTAATATTTGCTTATATTAAAGGTAGATTAGAAGGCTTTATCTATGAATCAACTATCAAGCAAGTTATTGTTGATGAAGCTCAAGATTATAATAGATTACAATATATAATAATTAATCAAATATTTAAAAAAGCAGATTTTACTATTCTAGGAGATATTAATCAAAATATAAATCCATATTATCAATATAAGTCATTAGAAGACTTAAAAGACTTATTTAAAGGAGAAACTAAGTACTTAGAATTATTAAAAACATATCGTTCTTCTCCAGAAATAATTGAATATACTAATAAAATTCTTAATCTAAATCATGTTAATGCAGTTAGAAAGAATACTAATAAACCAGTAATTATAAGAAAAGGTATTGAAGAGTTAAAAGATAAATTATTAGAAGATATTAATAATTTACAAAGTAATTATAAAAGTACTGCTATTATTACTAAAGATAATAGAGAAGCTGAATATATATATGATTTGCTTAAAGATAAAATAGATATTTCTTTAGTAGATGCTACTACTAAAGGATTCTCTAAGGAATTAATTATAATTCCAGCATACGTAGCTAAAGGATTAGAATTTGACAGTGTAATTATTTATAATGATCGTAATAATTCTTATAAAAAGAATGAAAGAAATCTATTATATGTAGCTTGTACTAGATGTCAGCATGAATTATATATTTATAATTAAAAGAACAATTATTGTTCTTTTTTACATGATTAGATTATTGCAATACTGATATATAAATGATAAAATAAAATTAGTATGGATAATAGGTGATAAAATGTTTGGTAAAAAGTTTTCATCTAATATACGTAGAAAAAAAAGAATGATTATATCAAGTATCATTCTTTTAGTAGTGTTCTTAGGCCTAGGTTATTCAGCATTTACTACTAATCTAGGAATAAATGGAACATTAAAAGTAGATAAATATGATCCAACCCCTTATGGAGTATTAGAAAAAGCAGCCGATGGTAGTGTATATGCAAAAGAATATACGGGAACAATTAATGATTCACCAGATCCATCAGCAGGAACTGAAGAGATTTTTTATTGGAATGCGCCTAATACAACACAAGGAAATATTTTGGCAAACGAAATAAAAGATAAATGGAATATACTATTCGCAGGTTTTTGCTGGCAAATGTTAAGAACTACTTCGACAGGTGGTACAAAAATGATTTATAATGGTGTGCCTAATAATGGTACATGTCATAACTCAGGAATTGATCAATCAATAGGGCAGGCTAAATATAACAATAATGAAAGTTCATTGGCAGATGTAGGTTATATGTATAATACTAGATATGCACATAATCAACATGGTTATAGTAGTTTATCTACTCGAAATGATGTTGTTTCCTCTACATATGCAAATAGTTCATCAAGTTATGTCTATGGAACAGGTGTTACATATGATACTTCTACCTCTAAGTATACATTAACCGGAACAAGTCAAGCAACATGGGCTAATACTTATGCTTCTTCTGGAGGATTATATACCTGTAAGACAAATAATACTACACCATGCTCAACTGTTTATTATATATTAGGAGGATTAAGCGGTAGTATGCATGTCTTTGAGATGACTGGTGGTAATCTAATGAATTACTATAATACAACTTTTGTCCTTGGAACAGGTTATACTGAAAGTAATGGTACATATACATTGAAAAATACAGTAACAATAAGTAAAATTGATTGGTATAATAGCAATGGAGCTTATGCAAACTACTATACATGTGGAGATAATAGAACATCATGTACTGATCTAAGAAAGATTTATAGGGCCGAGAATGCTTATTACTATTATCTTTCAAATGTTATATATGCTAAGAGTTATACCTATAATAGTGCAACAAATACTTACAAATTAGATACTAATAACAGAATGAAAACTTTTGATTATATTCAAGATATAGATGATATAAGTAATAATCATTATACTTGTTTTTCTACAACAGATACCTGCACAGAATTAAAGTATGCATATTTTTATAGTATCATGAATAATTATTTGTCATATATTATTTTAACAGATGGTAAAAGTGTTGAAGATGCTATGGATGAGATGCTATATGCAGACAATGTAAATGCAACTAATTCAACAATAAAAACAGCAATAGATAATTGGTATGCTGCAAATATGACACAATATACAAATAAGCTTGAAGACACGGTTTTTTGTAATGATCGAACTATTACTGAACTTAATGGATGGAATCCAAATGGAGGCAATATTAAATCTGCACTCCACTTTAAGAATAATAATGCTACAGGAGATATAAGCTGTAATAATGAAACAGATAGATTTAGTACGAGTAATAATAAAGCAAAACTAATATATCCAGTAGGGCTTCCTTCTTCTGAAGAGATGAATCTATTAGAAAATAATCTTTTGCGCTATATTGGTAATAATTATTGGCTTTCTTCACCAGCTTCTTTTGAAAGAGCTTATTATGTTATACTTGTAAACTATTCCAATGGTAATATACTGTTCGAAGGTGCTAATTCATATACTACTGCATATGTTCGACCTGTAGTATCATTAAAACCAGGAATCGAGTATGTAAGTGGTAATGGTAGTATGGATAATCCATATGTTGTAGAATAAGACAATTATTTTAATTGTCTTTTTATTTTGAAAATTAAATAGATTGTAGTGATAAATATATTAATGATAATAGATATTAATAGAGAATAAATACCTATTTTGAAAGTACTTAATACTATTAAAGAACTAATTCTAATAATTGTACTAATAATATTAGCAGTTAAATTATATTTACTTTTACCAATAGCATCTAAAATAGTAATTAAGGGAGCTTGAAGATAGTGAAGTAGAAATATTGGAGCTAAGAGTTTTAAATAAATTACCCCTTCAGTAGTATGATAGAGTAGAAATAATAAAAGGCTAGGCTTTAACATTATAACAATAGTAGTAGGTATACCAATTATTAGGGATAATGTTATCGCTTCATATAATTTGCTTTTTACAATTTTAAGATTATTGTTTGAGTAGGCATTAGAAATAACTGGTAATAGTGCTTGTGATATAGCAATCGTAAAAAAGGAAGGCAATAAGATTAGCGGAAGAACATACCCATTAAGTATTCCATATTGAGTAGTAATATAATTAAGAGAATAGTTTTTCTTTAATGAACTAATTAAAATAATAGGTTCAAAGAAATAAGCAATGCTAACTATTAATCTACTTAAAGTATTTGGAATACTGATAGATAAACTATCTTTTAAATACTGTTTGTTGGGTAATAAATCATTTTTGGTAATAATAATATTTTTAGGTAAAAAGAAAATTAAAATAATTGTTGAAAGAACTTCGCTAATTATATTTAATAGTATTAAAAATAAGACTTGATATTTTACTGAATAGATTAATAATTTGGGTAATAATACTATGATAATAAGTAAGCGAAATAGACTTTCAGTGATATTTGAAATAACATGAGGAATCATTTTTTGTCTACCAAAAAAATAACTTCTACAAATACTAGAAATAGTAGTAAATGGAATAACAAAAGCAATTGACTTTAAACATATTTCACTAGCACTATTATGTAGTAAATTATTACTAATAAATGGAGCAGTACTAAATACTAAGATAATTAAGCATAAATTAATTAAAATAATTATTGGTAAATTAGTAAAAAATAGTTTTTTAGTACTTTTATTTTCTTCAGAAATAAGTTTAGCTAAAGCAACTGGCATACCAAACTGTGAAAGACTAATTAAGAGATTAAAAGTAGGTATAATTAACATATATAAACTGATACCTTCAGTACCAATAATTCTAGTTGTAGAGACTTTTATAATCATACCAAGTACTTTCGTAATGAATCCACCAATGATTAAAATAAGAGCAGAACAAACAAACGTTTTTTTCATGATAAATTTTATGAAAATTTTCAAAAAAATATATCATATTTTAGAAATGTATGTTATTATTTTATTAAGTAAGATATTTGTCGATTCGATATTGTAAAGTTTATAATTACATGTGTAGTGTCTATGTAAATTTACAATTATTTTTATGTAAAATATACATTGATATATCACAACTTTACATTTATATGATAAACTGAAAAAGAGGTGAGTATTATGAATGAATTAATCGGATTTTTAACTTCAAAAGATATCATAATTGTTTACTGCGTTTCTTTCTTGGCTTGTCTATTATGCTTTGTAATATATATTGTTGAGAAGAATAGTGAAAACTATAAAAAGAAACATAATACTCGTGAATTAAATAAATTAGTTGCGCAGATTAAAGATAGATTTACTGAAGCTGAACCAATAGAAGTTATGGAAGAACCAGTTTTAACTATTGATGATCAGTCTAGTGCGGTTAATGATATGCTTGAGTCTACACTACAGTTAGATAGTATTGAGAAATTGGAAGATATCGATGAAATTGCTGATGAGGAACCACTTATTATCGAAGATATTGATATTGTTGAAGATATAGATGAACCAGAATTAGAATATACAACTATTGAACCAGATCGTGAAACTGCTCAATTAGAATTAAAGAAAATAACAGAAGAATTACGTAGAAGTGCTGAAATTGAGGCTACTGGAGAATTATCAGTTGCTAACTTTGAAGAACAACAAGAAGAAAATGCAATTATTAGCTTAGAAGAATTATTAAAAAGAGGAAAAGATATTTATAAAGCTAATGAATTAACTCAGTATGATGAAGAAAAAACTATGCCAATTAGTCTTCAAGAATTAGAAATGCAATCAGGTAATACTGCGGCTTCTTATGATGAACCATTCTTAATTGAAAATGTTATTTCTGATGAAGAAAAACAAGAGGTAGAACGAGAAGTTCAAAAAGAACAACCAAAGTTACATATGGATGACTTTAATACAATTGGTCCTAGATTTAAGAATAGTCCAATTATATCTCCAGTATTTGGTATTGAAAAACCAGTTACTAATGAATTAGAGTTAGAGAACACTGCTAATTTTGAGAAGTTTGATCAAGAGTTAGAAAAGAACAGTGATCTCTTGATGACTTTTAATGAATTACAAAACAAATTAGAATAAGGAGCCTTGCTCCTTTTTTGTTGAATAATAAGCATTTTTTTGATATAATTTGTGTGTTGGAAAGATAGTGGTAATATGAAAAGTGTAGGAGTTATGACATTGGGTTGTAAGGTTAATACTTATGAATCTGAATATGTTATTAATGAACTTAAAAAAGCAGGTTATGATATAAAGTCTTTTGATGATATATGTGATGTCTATATTATTAATACTTGTACTGTTACTAATAATAGTGATTCTAAAAGTAAAAAGATGATTAGACAAGCAATTAAAAGAAATCCTAATGCTTGTGTAGTCGCAATGGGTTGTTTTATCGCAGCTAATCCAGATATAGAAATACCTGGTTTAGATATTATTATTGGTAACAAAGATAAAGCTAAGATAGTAAGTTTATTAGATGAATATTTTAAAAATAAAGAAATTATTAATAAGCAATATACTGGTCGTCTAAAAGAATTTGAAGATATGTATATTACTGATTTCCCAGGTCGTACTCGTGCCTTTGTTAAAATACAAGACGGTTGTGATAACTTTTGTAGTTATTGCATTATTCCATTTGTAAGAGGTAAATGCCGTAGTAAAGATGAATCTAAAGTAATTAGTGAAGTAACTGATTTGGTTTCTAATGGTTATAAAGAAGTAGTACTTACTGGTATTCATACAGGAAGTTTTGGAGTAGATTTAGATACTGACTTTGCTGATTTATTAGATAAGTTAGTTAAAATAGATGGTTTAGATAGACTTAGAATATCTTCAATAGAGACTACTGAATTAAATGATAAAGTATTAAATGTCTTAAAAAATTCTAAGGTATTAGTAGATCACTTACACATTCCTATTCAAGCTGGTTCTAATGAAATATTAAAGGCAATGAATAGAAAATATGATTTAGATTTCTTCTTTAAAAAAATTGAAGAAATAAGATCTATTAGACCAGAGATTAGTATTAGTACTGATGTTATTGTAGGTTTTCCTGGAGAGACTGAAGAATTATTTAAGACTACTATTGATACTTGCAAAAAATTAGAATTTTCTAAATTACATGTCTTCCCATATAGTGAACGCAAAGGTACTGCTTCATCTAGAATGGATAATAAAGTAGAACGTGGTGTAGTTAAAGATAGAGCTAGAAGATTAATAAAAGTATCACATGAATTAGAAAATAATTATATGAATAAATTTATTAATAGAGAAGTAGAAGTATTAATAGAAGAAGTAAAAGATGGCTATAGTTATGGCCATACAGGTAATTATTTATATGTTAAAATAAAAGGAGAATATCCTCATAATGAATATAAAAAAGTCCGTATAATAGATATAGAGTATCCATATTGTATTGGAGAGTAGGAGGAGTATGAATACTTATATAAAAGGAACATTTTCAAAAAGTATTTATGAAAATAATACCGGTTATTATATCGGTATTTTTAGAGTTGTAGATACAAATGATGAAAAGTTAGCTAATTATATAGGTAGAACTATTACTTTTACTGGCTATTTTCATGAATTAAATAATCATGATACATATATGTTTTATGGTAAATTAGTAAATCATCCAAAGTATGGAGAACAATTTCAAGTAGATAATTATGAAAGAGTTAAGCCTGAAGAAAAAGACTCTATTATCGAATTTTTAACTAGTGGTTTGTTTCCAGGAATTGGTGAAAAGAAAGCAAAAGCAATTGTTGATACTTTAGGAGCAGATACTTTAAAAACAATATTAGAGAATCCTTCTAATTTAATTTTAATACCAGGTATAACTGAAAAAAATATTAATGTTTTACATGACAAATTAAAAGAATATGAAGCTAGTTATGAAACTATTATGTATTTATCTGATTTAGGTTTTTCTACTAGAGATTCAATGTTAATATATAATACTTATAAAGGTAAAACTAAAAGTATAATTGAAGAAAATATATATAAATTAATTGATGATATTTATGATATGTATTTTAAAAAGATTGACAATATTGCTTTAGAAAATAATGTTTCAAAGGATGATCCTAATCGTATTAAAGCAGCAATTATTTATATTATGAATGAAGTAAGTAATACTTTTGGACATAGTTATTATTATCGAGATGAAATTAATACTTATTTACCTAGAGTATTAGGTATAGAAATAAGTGATTTAGATAAATATTTAACTGAATTGGAAAAAGATATTAAAATAGTAATAAAAGAAGATAAGTATTATTTAAGAGAAATGTATGAAGCTGAATGTTTAATAGTAAAAAGATTTAGAATGTTAAATAATAATAAAAGTCTTACTGATAAGAAAATAGATAGTACAATCAAGGAAATAGAAAGCTTCTTAGAAATTACTTATAATGATGAACAAAGAGAAGCTATTAGTAAGAGCTATAAGAATGATTTTTTAATTATTACTGGTGGACCTGGTACTGGTAAAACTACTATTATGCGAGGTATTATTGAGTTGTATCGTATGATGAATAAGTTGAACTATGAAAAGTTATCTGAAAAAATAGCTTTACTTGCACCTACTGGAAGAGCAGCTAAAAGAATGACTGAAGCTACTTTAGTACGAGCTAGTACTATTCATAGATTCTTAAAGTGGCAGAAAGAATCTAATACTTTCCAAGTAAATGAATATAATAAGAGTAAAGTAGAATTTATTATTCTAGATGAAACTAGTATGGTAGATACTTATCTAATGGCTAGTCTTTTAAAAGGTATTTCTGCTAACTGTAAGATTGTTTTAGTAGGTGATGATCATCAATTACCTAGTGTTGGACCTGGTAATGTTTTACATGATTTAATTGATTCTAAAATGTTAGATGTTGTAGAATTAACTGAATTATATCGTCAAGGTAATGATTCAAATATTATTAATTTAGCTTATGATATTAGAAATAGTAGTATTAATAAAGATATTTTTAATGTTACTGATGATCTTACATTTATTGAGTGTAATGATAGTGAAGTTATTCCTAATATTTCTGAAATATGTAATACTTATTTAGACTTAAATTATCATGATTTTCAAATATTAGCTCCTATGTATAAAGGATTAAATGGTATTGATACAATTAATCAAAGTATTAAAGAAATATTTAATCCTAAAAATAAAAGAAAAAATAGTAAAGATATAGGAGGAGAGACATTACAAGAAGGAGATAAAGTAATTCAATTAACTAATATGCCTGATGATAATGTTTATAATGGAGATATTGGCTTAATTAATCGAATAGTAAGTAATCCTAGAAGTGAAATATACTTAGATTTTGATGGTAATATTGTTAAATATACACCTAGTAATTTTAATAATTTTAGATTGGCTTATGCAATTAGTATTCATAAATCTCAAGGGTCTGAATTTGATATAGTAGTTATTCCAATCGTAAAAGGATATCATAAGATGTTATATCAAAAACTCATTTATACTGCAGTAACTCGTGCTAAAAAGAAATTATACTTAATTGGTGATTATAAAGCTTTAGATTTTGCTTCTAAAAATATTAATACTGATATTAGAAGAACTACAATTAAAGATTATTTAATTGATGGTATAAATTAATAATTATTTCCCATAATATAGATAGAGGTGATTAGATGAAAATGATGTCTATGAAAGTAATGGCTATTATGGCAGGACTTGGTTATATGGGATATATGTATTTTAATAAACATCCAGAGAAATTAAAGAAAATAAAAGATATTGGTTTAAAATCTACTAAGGATATGACTGATATTATGATAGAAAAATAAAAGAACTTTTATTTTCTTTTTTTTTATAGTATAATTACCTTGGTTTGGAGGTATTAGATGATTACTATAAAAAGTGAACGTGAATTAGATTTAATGCGTAAAGCTGGAATGTTAGTTTCAGAAATGCATAAATATATAAAGCCTTATATTAAAGCTGGAATTACTACTAAAGAATTAGATAAGTTATGCGATAAATTTATTACTGATCATGATGGAGTACCTTCATGTAAAGGTTATGAAGGATTTCCTACAGCACTATGCACTAGTGTTAATGATACAGTAGTTCATGGTATTCCAGATAATTATAAACTAAAAGATGGAGATATAATTACTATTGATGTTGTAATTGGTTATAAAGGATATCAAGGTGATGCAGCATGGACTTATGCAGTAGGAGAAGTAGATGAAAATAAAAAATATTTAATGAAACATACTGAAAAAGCTCTTTATGAAGGAATAAAACAAGTAAAACCAGGTAATAGAATAGGTGATATTTCAGCAGCTGTAGAAAAGTATGCTACTGAACATAATTTAGGTGTTGTACATGAATTATGTGGTCATGGTATTGGACGTGATATGCATGAAGATCCAGAAGTTCCTAATTTTGGTACAAAGAATACTGGTCCAAGATTAAAACCGGGTATGGTTATTTGTATTGAACCAATGTTAACATTTGGAAAGAGATATGTATATCAACTAGATGATGGCTGGACAGTAAAAACAGAAGATGGTGAACCAGCTGCTCATTATGAACATACTATCTTAGTAACAGAAGATGGTTATGAAATATTTACTCCAAGATTAGATTAACGTAAACTAGTGATTGTTTACGTTTTTTTTATTTATCTTAATTGATTTTTATTGTATATTTATAATAGTAGGTGATAAATATGGCTAAAAAAAGTGTTATATTTTTAATAAATGGATTAGGAATAGAAAAAGCAGGTAGTTATAGTATTTCTATTGATCAATGTATGCCTAAACTTGCTCATGTAAAAGAAACTTCTTATTTTACAACAGCAGTTATAAGTTCTTTAGAATATCGTAGTGCATATCAGAGATTCTTTTTAGGAGATACTTACAAAGCAGAGATTAATTATATTAAAGAACATATTATTAATCAACAATTACCAGGTAATCCTACTTATCAAAGTTTGCAAGCTAGTGTAAATAATGAAAATAAACTACATATCTTTGTAGAACCTACTAATAATCAAGTTGTAGAACTTATTAATACAGTAGTAAATTCTTTAACATTACCTGAAAAAAAAGAAGTATATCTTCACTTACTTCTATCACAACCTACTGTTAATGAATATAAAAACTTAATTAGTATTGTTAACTATATAAAGTATCATCTTAATAGTCATATTACTGTTGGATTTATTATTGGAAAAGATTATTTTTCTGAAGAATTAACTAAGGAAGAGACAGATTTTGCTAAGAAATTATTATTTTATTGTTCAGCAGAGAGATGGATTGATACTGAAAAGAAACTAACATCATTACAAGAAGCTAATGTTAGACCATGTGTAGTACCAGGTTTTTGTGCTACTAATAATTGCTTTATTAGTAATGGTGATACAATCATGTTCTTTAATACTAGAAGAGATGATTATGACAAATTTATTAATACTATTTTAGCAAATGCTCCCGAGGTATTTAAGACTGATTCCTATAGTATACCAATACTTTCTTTAATTAAACTAAACTCTAAATATGATATTCCTGCTTTTGCAGATAATATTGTTTATGATAGTAGTTTATCTTTATTACTAGAAAAATCTGATAAAGAAGCATTAATAGTTACTGATGAAAAGAACATTAATTTGGTTAATTTACTAGCTAATGGATTAAATAATGTTAATAATCCAGCTATTCAATTTATGAAATTAAATGATACATATTATAACGATATTAATAATATTACAGGATTAATTGATAATTCTATATATGATTTAATTATCTTTGACTATCATTTAGATGCTTCTAGAACTATTAATGATTTAAAAGAACAACTATCTAAAATAGATATTGTTTTAGGTAATGTAGCAGCAGTTTGTGAAAATAAACATTCATTATTTATAACATCGTTATATGGAATTAAGAAAACTCTTCCATTAGCAGATTATAATACTGAAATGGTTACAATAGACTATGAGATGCAAATACCAATCTTCTTCTTTGATTATTCATATCCTAGAAGTAAATATGCATTATTCCCAGGAGAAACAAATGATATCTTAAATTCAGCAGTTAGATGTATATGGGATAATTCAGAAGTATATACATTAATAAAACCTAAAGGTATTATTACAAATCTATTAAAAGCTTTCAAAAAATAAAAGTACTATTAATTAGTACTTTTTTTTATAACTTTTTTCATCTTAGGAAAAGCTAGGGGATAATGACTAGAATTACTTTCAAATAAGATATATAATTCATTATCTTTATAGAATAAACCTTCTGCCATAGGTGGTAATTTTTCATTCTTAATTATATCTTTATTAGTAAAATGATAATAAGATATTTTTAAATTTTTATTTACTTTATAAACATCTGGTTTTTTATTTAAAATATTTTTATATGTTACTAAATCTGATTTTATTAGATATGTAAATGACCTAGTAAAGATAAATTCATCATTATCAGTAATAGTCATTCCTTGAACCATTTTAGGTAAAGAAATTGCTATTTCTGGAGAGTCATAGTCTAAATTATCTGTACTATATTTAAATAATAGTGGAGTATTATTAGGTACAGGATAAAATGGTTTTAAGAAGAAATCTCCAATCCATAATTCTACTCCTCGACAATAACAAAAATCTCCTCTAATTGGTAATTTACTGTGTTTTAGACTTTTTATAAAATCTTTATCTGTATTTAAAGCTTCTTCAAATGAATATTCATTAACTTGATAATCACTAGTAATCCAAATAGTTTTTCCATCAGTTGCAATTCCTCCAACATGAAGATTATTCTCAGTACCATCAGGATTAAATAGACGTAATTCTTTAATTAGTTTTTTAGATTTTAAATCTGTTATATAAAGTTTACTTACATTACCTTTACCATTATATGATGTCTGTAATACTATATTATGTTGATCATCATAAGCCATTCCTTGGGGAACATAACTATCTTTTACACCAGGCGTATTAAATGCATCAGTATAAGCTTTCTTATTTTTTTGATAAGAAACATTTAATCTAATATAATCAATTATTAAAATTAATAAAACTATTCCTAATAAACAACTAATTCCTATAAATACTTTCTTTAAATACTTCATAAACTCACTACCTTATATATAGTTTATCATAGATATTGAATAAAAAAAAGAAAGTATACTTTCTTATTTTTTTTCTAAATAATCAATTTCTGGTAATAAGTCTTCAAGATAACCGATAATTTTTTCAGGATTAAATTCTTTTGAATCTTTAATAGCTTCAGTACATATTTTAGTGACACCGCTGACATAGAATAGTGCGATTACTTCAGTAGGTATATTAGATTTATTAATATAATGTTCTTTTAATCTTTTAGTTACAGCTTCAAGTGATGCATCAAACATCATATCAAAGGCAATTGAATTGTTGTTCTTTTTGACAATTGCAATTGATGAATACATATTTATATTTTTAGAAAAATAATCTAATAATAGTTTTAATAATTCTATATAGTATTCTTTAATTGAATTAGCTTCTATTTGAACATCTAAATGTTCAATTAACTCATTTTTCAAATCTTCAATAAAAGAAGCTAATAATTCATATTTATCATTGAAATGATCATAAAAAGTAGATCTATTAATCATAGATACATTACATATATCAATTACTTTTATATCTTCAAAAGTTTTTTCTTCCATTAATTGAAGTAGAGCTCGATATAAGTTTGCTTTAGTCTTACGGATACGTAAATCTTCTTTTTTAACCATAAAATCACCTATAAACATTTTATAATAATAAGCTACACTTAAGCTACACTTGTAAAGATAAACTACATATGTAGGTTAAAAAACAAACAAAATAAGTAATAATGTTGGTTATCATACATATTATTTTAAATTATTCTTCTATTATTTTAAATAATGACTATTATATATTATGCAAGGAGTGATTAGATGCATAAATTTTCTAAATTTATTTCAAAGCATAATATTATGATTCTAATTATTGGAATATTATTATTAATTCCTGCTATTTATTGTTATTTAAATACTAGAATTAATTATGATATATTAGTCTATTTACCTGAGAAGATTGATACAATTAAGGGTCAAAATATTTTGGCTGATGATTTTGGACTAGGTTATGTAATGATTGATACTAAAGAAGAACATAAAATTAATAGCTTAGAAGATAAGATTAGAGATATTAAGGGAGTAAATGAAGTAATAAGTATTTATGATATAATTGGGACTTCTATTCCTAAAGAAATGTTACCTGATAAAGTAGTTGATAAATTATATAATGATAATACAACTATTATGATGGTTACTTTTAAAGAAAATACTTCTGATGATTTAACTATTAGTGCAGTTAGGAAACTAAGAGATGTAGTGGGTGACGCTTCACGCGTTAGTAGTATGACTTCAATGGTTATCGATACTATGGATTTATCTGAACAAGAAATAGTTGCTTATATAGTTATTGCAGTAATTCTTTGTTTGATAATTTTAACTGTTGCAACGGACTCTTATGTAATACCTGGTTTATTACTTTTAAATATTGGAATGGCTATTGTTTATAATATGGGTACTAATATTATCTTTGGTCAGATTAGTTATATTACAAAAGCTATAGTAGCAGTTTTACAATTAGGAGTAACTACCGACTTTTCAATTTTCTTATACAATAAGTATACAATTGCAAAAACAAAAGAAAAAGACAAAAGAATAGCTATGAGTAGAGCAATTATGGATACTTTTCAATCAGTAATAGGTTCATCTTTAACTACTTTTGTTGGTTTCTTAGCTTTATGTACTATGGATCTTACTCTTGGTACTGATATTGGTTTAGTAATGTCTAAAGGAGTTTTATTTGGACTTGTTTGTGTTATGACTATCTTTCCAGCTCTTATTCTTACTTTTGATGATTTTATTACAAAGACTAATCATAAGAAACTATTTCCAGAGTTTAAAAGAATTCAAAAATTTGTACTTAATAATTATAAAGTTTTATTTGTAATATTTATTCTATTAATGATACCAGCTTATATTGGAAATAAGAACTATGATGTATATTATAAATTAGATGACTCTCTACCAAAAGATTTACCATTTCATGTTGCTAATTCTCAGTTAGCTAATCGATTTGGAATAAAGTCTGCCGAAATAGCTTTAATAAGTAAAGATATTAAGACTACAGAAGTAGAGAAGTTAGTAAAAGAATTAAAAGATGTTCCTGGAATGAGTTTAGTATTAGCTCCAAATACATTGATAAGTGAAGATATTAAATATTTATTACCTGAAGAAGCTTTAGCAATAGTTAATAATGATAAATATCAATTAATTGTTATGAACTCAGATTATGAAATTGCTAGTACTAAATTAAATAAGCAAGTTAATTTAGTAGAAAAAATAGTTAAGAAATATGATCATAAAGGTATTGTGGCAGGTGAAGGAGCTTTGATGAAAGATTTAGTAACTATTGCTGATCATGATTTTCACATGGTTAATTATACTTCGATTATTGTTATCTTTATAGTTATGTTAATTGTCTTACAATCAATTGGTTTACCAATAATTTTGATTTTAGCTATCGAATTTGCTATTTTTACTAATATGGCTTGTGCCTATTACCTTGGAACAAGACTTCCATTTATTGCTAGTATCGTAGTTGGAACAATTCAATTAGGAGCAACTATTGATTATGCTATACTTATGTCAACTAAATACTTAGAAGAAAGGCAAAAAAAGAAAAGAGAAAAAAAACAAGCTATGGAGAAGACATTAAAAAATACTGTTCCATCGATTATAACTTCAGCATTATGCTTCTTCGCAGCTACTATTGGTGTAGGATTATATACAAAGATAGATATGATTGGTTCTATTTGTACGCTATTAGCTAGAGGCTCTATTATTAGTATGTTAGTAGTTATTCTAATCCTACCAGCACTATTATTAATATTTGATAAATTTATAATGAAAACAACTCGTTTTAAGGAGGATAAGTAAAATGAAAAAGATAAATAAAATAAGTTTAATAGTAATTAGTATATTATTACTTAGTCCAATAAATATATTTGCTTTGACTAAGTCTGAAACAGTTCATGTTAGTTTAGATTATACTGGTAAAGTAACTAATACAATAGTTAATACTAAATTAACTAAATTAAACAGTGGTGATGTTACTGATTATACATATTTGACTAATATTGAGAATTTAAATGGTGATGAAAAGTTATCATTAGAAAATGAAAAATTAACTTTTAAATCGAACGGTAAAGATCTTGTATATCAAGGTAAAATTAATAATGAATTACCAATTAAAATTAAAACTAAATATTATTTAGATGGAAAAGAAGTTAATCCTAAAGACATTATTAATAAGAAAGGTACTATTAGAATAGAATATGCTTTAGAAAATACTAGTTATGATTATAGTAGTGGTATGCATACACCTTTCGTAGTAAGTAATATTTTATTATTAGATACTAATAATACTTCTAATGTATCAGTAAATACTGGTAAAGTAGTAAGTGCTGGTAGTAATAATATTGTTGTTGGATTAGCAAGTCCCGGATTATATGAAGATTTAGGATTAAGTGAATTATCTGATATGGACAAAATAATTATTAGTTATGATACAACTAAGTTTTCTTTAAACGACTGTTATTTTGCAATGACTCCAAAATTACTAGAAGATATTGATGTTTCTAGATTAAATAGAGTAGATGAATTAAATAGTTCATTAAATACTTTACAGAATGGTATGAATAAATTAGAATCTGGTTCTAAAGAATTAAGTACTGGTGCTAGTAAAATAGATAATGGAATGGAAAGTTTAAGTACTGGTATAGAACAGGCTTTAAAAGGATCAGAAACTATTACTGAAGGATTAAATCAAGTAGTATTAGGGTCTTCCAAACTAGAATCATTAACTACTTTAATTGATTCTTTATATAGTACATATAACGATAATAATAAATTAATTGAGACTATTTCTAGTGGTCAAGCTAAAGCTCAGTATGAACAGGGTATTAATGATGCTACTTTAAAAAAGACAGAATTGGAAAACACTCTATCACAAGTAAATGCTGGAATCAGCCAATTAGAACAAGGAGAAGCTTTAGGAGTACTTACTGAAGAACAAAAGGCTCAATTAGCTACATTAAGAGGTCAAAGAACTCAATTGGAAGCAGGAATTGAACAATATGCTCAAGGTATTTCAAAAGCTGAAAGTGAATTAGCTCAATTACCATTAAATGCTGCTAAATTAGAAGGAGCCAATGAAGCAATTGCAAAAATAATTATGGGTTTACTTGGTACAACTAATCCAAGTGATATTAATGAGACAAATATTAATAATTTTAAAAGTCAATTAACTGCTTTAGTAGGAGGAATATCCAGTTTAAAAGATGGATCTAAAGAGCTAACTACTGGTCTTGATAGATTAAATAATGGTTCTAAAGAATTAGCTAATGGTACTAGTAGTTTAAAAGAAGGTTCTAAAGAATTAGCTAATGGTATTATTAAAATAAATAATGAAGGTATTAAGAAATTATCTGATTATGGTTCTAAGCTTACTAACTATTCCCATAAGGTTAAAACATTAATTAAATTATCTAAAGACTATAATGGCTTTGCTAGTGACAATAGTGATAATACAATCTTTATTTATAAGTTATCTAAATAGTATGTCAACAAAAAAAGGTTGACATACTTTCTTTTTAGTGTTATGATGAAATCGAATTTGAGGAGAAAGGAGTGAGAATATGATTTGGAAAATTTATGATAATTTAATGATTTTTAGTTGTGACTATTGTGAGGATAATAGATGTATTCTCACTTGCTTTGATGTAGCAAAATAGTCACTTAGGTGACTTTTTTATTTGGATAAAGAGGTGATAAGATATGAAGAAGTTTTCAACTTTTAAAGTACTATTTCACTACTTAAAAGATGAAAAACTAAAACTTGCTATCTATATCTTCTTAATATTAATGACTTATCTACCATCTCTTGCAGCTGCTTACTTTTTTGGAGTAGCTTTAGAAAAATTAGTAGCAAAAGATTTCTATGGATTTGTATTATTTTTAGCTTCATGGGAAAGTTTATATATAATTTTCTATACTATTTTACAAATCCCTAGAGACAAGTTATATAATTATTTAGAAATTAAATTTACTAAGAATGTTAGTAAAGATTTATATCAAAAAATAGATAAATTACCTGCTAAAGCTTTTGAAGAAATAGGGGTTGGTGAGTTTATAAATAGATTATATACTGATCCTGATCGAGTAATGAATTTACTAAGTCAATTAATTAAACTTATTTGTAAAGCTTTAGTAGTAATAATAGTTTTAGTTTTATCATTTAAAATATCTTTATTATTAGGTTTTGAAATAGTAATATTTGGAATAGTAATGGGATTTATTTCAATGAAATTTTTCCCTAAAATAAAGAAAACACAAGAAAGTATAAAGAAAGAATCAGATAATTATGTTAAGGTTGCAACTGAGAATATTACAGGTATTCGAGAAATAAAATCATTAGGAATCAAGAAAAATATCGAAAATAATATTTTTAATATTTTAGAAGTATTATTTAAACATACTAAGGATATTAAAAACTATGAAATTATTTATTATAGTTTGAATAATTTAGCATACTTTATTTTACAATTTATAATTCTTTTTACTTCAGGATACTATGTTGTAAAAGGGAAATTAGCTCTAAGTATCTTTATGATGCTTGAAAAGTATATCTGGAGAATAGATGACGTTGTTGAAAGTATTTCAGACTTTGGAGTTAATTATAATAAAGTAACTGTTTCTTTAAAAAGAATAGGTGAAATAGTAAATAATGAGCTTTATGAAGATGAAAAGTTTGGTACTAAAAAGTTAATGAAGACTAAAGGAATAATTGACTTTAATAACGTTATCTTTAAGTATAGTCCTGAAGAAGAGAACACTTTAAAAGGATTATCTATGAAAATAGAACCAAAGAAGAAAATAGCCATTGTTGGTAGAAGTGGTAATGGTAAAAGTACTATTTTTAACTTATTATTACGTTATTTTGATGCTTCGGAAGGAACTATTAAAATAGATGGAATTAATATTAAAGATTTAAGTGAAAAAGAATTAAGAAAAAATATCTCTGTAATTAGACAAACACCATTTTTATTTAATTTATCAATTTTAGATAATTTTAGATTAGTAAAAGATAATGTTAGTTTAGAAGAGATTAGAAAAGTATGTAAAAAAGCTTATATAGATAATTATATTATGAGCCTACCTAACAAGTATGATACTATTATTGGTGAAGGTGGAGTTAACTTAAGTGGTGGTCAAAAGCAAAGATTAGCTATTGCTAGAACATTACTTTTAAATACTAAAATAATTTTATTCGATGAAGCAACTTCTGCTTTAGACAATGAAAGTCAAGAATATATTAAAAGAACAATAGATGAACTAGTAAAAGATCATACTGTTGTAATAGTTGCTCATAGATTAAGTACTATTGTAGATGCTGATACTATTCATGTTATTGATAAAGGTAAATTAGCAGCTTCTGGTACTCATAAAGAATTACTAAAAACAAGTAAAATATATAAAGGATTATACAAATCAGAATCCTCAAGTTCATAATGTAAAGGAAAGAATATCTTTCCTTTTTTTATGTATTTTTTTAATTTGTTATGCTATACTCATAATAAGGAGGATAGTATGGAAAAGGAAAAGAAAGAAAAAAAGAAAAGTTCAGTTGTTTTAATTACAGTATTAATAATTATTTTATTAGTAGCGGCTGTTGGTGGAGGATTTTTAGCAGGAGCAAGTTATATAGCTTCAAAGTCACTTGAAAAGAAGAAAGAAGTAAAAGAAGTACAAAAAGTACAAGAAGAAGCTGCTGCTGATGATGAGAGTAATGCATTAAGTAATGAAGAAGCATTAAAGTTAGGTAATGAATTATGGAAATATGCTTATTCAAGTTATTGGGGAGGAGAACCTGTTTGGAAATCTCATACAGGAGAAGTAAATGAAGCAGGAGGAAGACCAATTGTATGTGATACAACAATCGATGAAGTTAAGAAAAAATATGCGAAAGATTTTCAGTATACTGCTGCAGCTGATGAAGGTGGTAACCTAGACGCATTTATTGCTCTTATTAGTAATGGTATGTGTTCTGGAGCAGCTAGAGGAGCTGATCAGTTATATAAGACTACTACTTTAGAAATTAAGAAGATTGAAGAAAACAAAATCGTTTTTGATGCTACTTCTGAATATTGTGGTTCTAGTTTCTGTCAAGAATCTAAAGAAACAGAAAAAAAAGTAATCAAAGACTTCGTAATTGTTAAAGAACAAGATCAATGGTTAATAAATAGTTTCTATTTGCCAAACTAAAAGAACAAAAAAAATAAACCCTAGTTCAATTTTATATTGAATTAGGGTTTTATAGTTTATTGTATTTTTATTTTTTGAATTATTGACTTATTTTCTTTTGTTTTTAAATTTTCAATTGCTAAAGAAAGTTCATATAAAGTATCTTTATTTATTTGCTTCTTACTTAACAAATTCTTTTTGTTTTCACTAACTAATTTATATTCATTGTCCTTAATATAAACTGTTAAATTAGCTTGAATGCTTGGATTAATACATGCATAGATTAAAGAAATCAAACTCTTATCAATATTATCTAATCCAGTAATACTACTTAGTACGGTATCACAATCAGTTGCTTGTCTTTTCCAACCATAATTATCAGTAAAAATCATTTCATCATTCATACAATTAAGTTTGTTTTTAAAATTAATAGCAAATTCAGTTGTTATAGGAAATTGATGTAGATAACAAGCTTCAATCCCATTGTAATCTAAATACATTTTATGCTCTTCCAATATTCCATTAGCTGAAACTTCTTCAATATAGCAATCAATAAAATCTTTTTTTTCCATAATCATATCCCCCGAAAGTGTTTTTATTATATCACAATTCTTTCTATTTGCAAGTATTGAAAAAATTGACTAACTATTACAAATATAATATACTTAATAGAGGATAGACTATATGAAAATGAGGATTTATTATGAAGAATAAAAAATATCTAATACTGATAATTGCACTAGTTTTAATATTATTTGGTTCAGTATTACAATTAAGTAATACAAATAGCCTTAAAAAGAAAAAAATAGTGAATATTGAAGAAGTACTTTTAAGTCCTAATTATTCTTATTTACCAGAACCAGCTAAAGATTACATTAGGGAACATTATAAGGAAACTGGTGAAGTATTATTAACTGAAAAGAATAAGGAAGAAGACAAAAGTTATTTAAATCCTCAATACATAGAGTATTTAGTAAAAGGAGATAAGTCAAGTGCTGCTCCAAAATCAACAGTAGTTGATTATAACCCTAAAATGGCAACAGC
>CADBCT010000001.1 GCA_902793315.1 uncultured Erysipelotrichaceae bacterium | reverse complement strand
ACCCACAAATTTATCTTTCATATATGCCTCCTTTAAAGTATAACAAGTTATACTTTTCATACTTAATTATATACCTATTTTATACAAAAGTAAAGCATCATAAGATTACTAAAAAAATGAGATTTCTCTCATCAGTTGGAACGGGAATATCTTAATAGTGCGATTAATTACTTTTTTCTTTTACGGTATATGTATCTCTCCTGATAGAAATATCGAATGTTATTTTATCGCCATCAGGTGATTCTAGTATAAATGATACTTAATTCACCATATTTATTATCAGTAAGATAAACTTTATAATTATCATCAAACTTATATTTTTCGCCATTGAATAATATATCCGTACTATATACTGGTGGATTTATTATACATATAATTGTAAGTGCAATAATTATTATACTACTTATTACTACCCCAGTAATTTTTATTTTTTTATTATTAAATATAGCTAATGGATAGATTATTAATGCACTCATACAAAAAATAGTAGTTAATAGATGTCTTGGAAAAGAAAACATCGTTTTAGATAAATAACCAGCACACTCTTCTCCAGTTAATAATAACATCGGAATAAGAATTAATAATCCCCACCATTTATCTTTTTTCATGTAATATCCTATAAAACCCATAGGAAGACAAGCTATTGTCCATAAAAACCAAAATCTATAATATGTATTAAATAAATTACTTTGTTTAATTATATCCTGAACTAAATATACTAATGGTTGACTAATTAAAAAGAAGATAAAACATTTTAATGCTGAATCTTTAGGAGATTTACTATTCATAATAATAAATATTCCAAAAAAGATCCATACTTCAAAGGTAACAGTTAAATCATTAAATGAAGTATCTTTTGCTATTGGTAACATTGCCATAACTGCTGTATATATACCTACAAATATTGAAAACACAACCAACTTTTTCCAAGTTAAATTAATTCCGCCAAATAATTTTTTCACTTTATCACGTTCATTTCCATATCATTATAACACACTTTTACACTTTTTTATCGGTAATTAAATATATCGTAAGATTACTATATTCCGATATAAATCAAGTGATATTATAGCTTGATTTAGAATTAAAATACGTGGCACGTTTTGTCAGTTTACTGATGAAAGTGGCGATAGTATTTTTTCTTTTTTATGAATCTCGATGATGAAATAAAAAAGGCACCTTTACTACTTACGATAGTTTGTAGTATTGGTGCTTAAAGGGATTCCAAAGGGTTTATCCTTGGCACACATTGTTATTGGCTCTGCCAATATCATAGTGTGTTACTATCTTGTCATAAAGATAGTCTTATAAAGAAAGGCCATCATCTCTACTCTTTTCTTTATATGGTTTATAATCATTACCTAATATATTATGTATTTCTTCTTCCTTTTTCTTTGGAATTAATCCATCTGCTACTAAATGATAGAAGAAATTAGCCACTCTTTCTATTGTTCTCTTTAAAACTTTTATTGTATTTTCAAGTATTGAAACTTTATTTGAGAGATTTGTATTCTGAAATTTCAGATCTATTATTTCATCTTTTAAATCATAGTTTTCTTGTTGAACTTTTGAATATGTATTTATTTGTTCTTTCATAGCTTTATATGTGCTATCTAATTTAGGTTTCATTTCACTTATTTTTTTAGATTCTTCTATTACTTTATTCATACTATCAAATGTATCTTTTTTTATCTTAATTGATTCTTTTTCAAATAATACTGGTTTATTTGATTCCATTTTTATTTCTAAATCTGTAATAGCTTTATCTAGTTTATTACTTCTATTAGTTAACTCTTTATTTACTTCTTGTGTTGCTCTTTTAAATTCTTTCATATTTAAGTGTTCTACTGCACTATGTTTTTGACCTCTTTCTAGGGCAAATCCGCCTAGATTTAATAATTCACAATAATTATCTTGTAATTCACTTAAATGCTCTTTATCGTGGATATATTGCTTTTTAGAGATGGTATATCGTTCTGTATTTGTTCTCTTATCAAACTTTTTTATTAAAGGAACTACTACACAATGTATATGAGGTGTTTTTTCATCCATATGTAATGTTGCATGTAATATTTGTTCATCTTTATATCCTAGATAATCTTTTACAAATGCCATACAATACTCCGACCATTCTAATACTTTTTCTTTTGGCATATTATTAAAGAAGTTATGAGAAGCAGTAAATATCATTTCATCTGCCACTACACTTTTAGACTTATCTACCATTTGTCTAAATGTTCTTCTTCTATCTTCTCTTTCGGTTTTCATTCTTTCTTCATGTTCTTTTTTATATTCTTTTGTTATTTCATAAAAGCCTTTAACATATTTCGTATTTAATGGAACAAGTTCTACATTATCTTTAGTTTTTGATAAGTCTATATCTGGATTTGAGTTATATGCTTTCTTTTCTCTTTTATTGTGAGAGCCAATTTGAGCTAGATCATTTAGTGTATAGATAGGTTCACTTCTGAAAATTGCATAATTCATACTGCTTCACCTTCTTTAATTTGAAATTCTATTACACTTTTTATAACATCAGTTGTATTTTTACTATCATATTCGTTAACTGCATTTCTTCTATTATCTTCTAAACTAGTTATATAGTAATTTTCGGTTGTTTCTACATTTTTATGTCCTAATAGGTTAGCTACATCTTTTATTCCAGTTCCAGTATTTAATACTTTAGTTGCATATGTTCCTCTTAAATCGTAAAATCTACATTTCTTTATCCCTAATTCATTATGAATTATCTTAAATGGATATTTAGGTATGTCTGTTCCCACATATGTTCCATTATCTTTTGTAAATACTAGATTTAATTTTTCTTTTGAATAATCATCATTTATAACTATTCTCTTGTCTATTACTTTTCCTGATCCATTTTTTATTTCTTCTAAATGATAGTATTTATAGTCTTTACCAAATAAATTCTTTAACTCTTCTTGTCTTTCTTTAAAGTTCCTTAGTGCTTTGATTAATGTTTCTCCTATATAAATTTTTCTTTTTCCTGATATTGTTTTAGTAGTTCCTATAAACCATCTACCATCTTTGTCTTTAGGTTTATCATAAACACTATGTTGAACATCTATTATTCCATTTTCTAAATCAATATCTTCCCACATAAGAGCGAATACTTCTCCAGTTCTCATTCCTGTAAAACATGATGTTAAGAATGAAGCTATAAATGTTGCATTGTCTTTAAATTTTTCTAGAATTAAGTCAATCTCTTCTTTTGTATAAACATGTCTTCTTTCTTCTTCTATTTCATCAATTTTAGGTAATCTTAATGTTAATGCTGGATTATATTTAATAAATCCATATAAATTACATGCATCTCTAAATGATCCTTTAATAACTTTTAATATATTTTTATAATAAGTTCTTGAATGATTATAATTATTTACTAATTCAGTAATATAGGAATTTAATGCTACTCCTGTTATAGTTGATAGTTTATATTTTCCTATACCTTTCTTTAAATATTTGTTAATTATAATTGTATAGGTTTGAATTGTGTTATATTTTAGATTGTTTTTACAATAATTATCTAACCAATAGTCTAGATAATCTGAATAGGATAAATCACATTGTTTAAAAGGTATTCCTGCATTTATATATTCATACTCTAGCTATTTCAATTCTATATTCATAATAATTTCCTCTTTTTCTAATATTTATCTTACTCATTATCTACCTCTACAATAATAATCTTTTTAATATTGTTTAAATCAGATAAATCTTTTCCTTCATTTTGAATTAAGAATCTTTCTAACGTAGATTTTAAGACTTTTAAACTTCCTAGCTTAATAGCTGGTAAATAACCTTTTCTAATTAATTCATAAATATAATTTGGACTAGAATGAAGAATACTAGCTACTTCCTGAACTGTATATATTAATCTATCTTCCATTATTTAAAATCCGCTAATAGTCTTTCCATTTCTTTCCATTTCTGCTTCTTCTTCTGGTGATGGAGGATCTTTCTTTGGTTCGTTATAAAACCAATCTGGTAGTTTTTCCTCATTACTATTCTTTTTATTATTATATTTATTATTATAATTAGATGAATAATCAATACCATCTTGATTATTTGATTCATGATCTGATGTCCATTTATCCCATATATCATTGACTAAGTGAATTATCCTTTTTTCTCTTTGGTTATCCTTTTCATAAGTACATTTGATTAATCCTATTTTTGCTAACTTTTTAATGTGTCTTGATGCTGTTTCTAATCTAATATTATACATTTCTGATAGTTTTCTATTTGTTATCCAACAATATCCTTCCTTTCTGCATAACGCTATGATTCGCTCAGCAATCAGTTTTTCTTCTGGTGTAAGTTTTTTTGTTGTGTAGATATATTTTGGTACTACCGCATATATCATTAAGTAATCGTTTTCCATATTCTTTCTCCTCTTCTAAATTACTGAACTTTGGCCTCTGTTCACATTCATTATCTAGTAGATTGATTAATTAAACCATGCGAAAGAACTCTACAAATTGTCTTGTAGAGTTCTATATTTTGTCCGATTTTTCTCCGAACTATTTTCCTATTGTTACTATGTTTTTTTCTATTTGTCTTTTAAGTTCATTTATTATTAATGAATCTATTTGTGTATCTACTATTAATCCTAATTGGATAGCCATTTTTATATATGCACTTTTCTTTGATACATAATATTTATCTTTATGTATATGCATTTCATAGTATAATGATTCATCTACATATTCTCTTGGATTATCATACTCAAAATTTTTGATTATAAATCTCTCAAACTCATCTAGATTATCAAAGGCTTCTTTTACTCTTTTTAATAAAGCCTCACATAAGTCGATTGATTTTCTATAATCATGTTTATTAAATCTCTTAAATGAAATATCATCTTTTAAAATAACATTGTTAACATTAACTGTTTTTATATGTAATGATGGATCTTCCAATATTATAAATTCCAAATCCTCATTAATTGTATATTTTAAGTATTCCTGATATGCAACCTGATAAAAATAATTATCAGTTAGTTGGTCAAATATATTGTGAATCTCTTTAATTGCATCCTTATGGTTGTATTCTTCTATTATTTTCACTGGTAGTGGTCTTTGTATTTCTAATAAAGATACATCTAATTTTCCTTTATCATCTTTTTTTATCATTCCAAACCTCACAACAAAAAAGAGAGAAAAAGACGGCAAAGTCAATTTCTCTCATTGAATTCATTAATTGATAAACTAAATTGTTTTCGTGTATAAATTAAAAGTGCTTTATTTCTCATTAGACATCAGCTCCAATTAATTGTCTTTTATATTAACACTTTTTATATGTTTTGCAAGAACTTTTTTAAAAACTTTTTAAAAAAAACTAGCAAAAAGTGGCAAAAAAGTGGCAAAAAGTTGCAAAAAAGTGGCAAAAAGTTGCAAGTTTATAATTACTTATTTGCTAGTAATTTTCCAACATGAAGTTCCTCTTGTCCCATCGTTATATATTATTCCTTCTTCTTTTAACAAGGCTAGTAAATATCTTACTCTACTTACTTTATTTTTTTCGTTTAATGAATCTGGTAATTTATCCTTCAATAAATTCAATATTTCTTTTTTACTTGCTTGACCATATTCTTTAATGTATTTAATAATCATCTCTTTGTAGTAATCATTCTCTAATCCGGAATTATATATGTATTTTTCTTTTTCATCCGTTATTTTTGCTATTTTAGATGATATGTAAATATTTGGATATCTTCCTTCAATTAATTCTTCTTTTCTTAAATAAATACTTTGCTCTTTTGTAATACTTTGGCCTTTTTGTACTCTATCAAGTAAAATTACTTTTCCGATATCTAAATTTGTTTTTTCAAATAAAATTTTACTATAATTTTCATCAATAATTTTTCCATATAATGTTACTTTTACTCTATTATCTATTGATAAATCATAATCTGGTAACGGAAAAAATTTTTTCTTTTGTATATCATATACTCTTCTTATACCACTTCCAACTGTATCAATCATATTTAAGTTTACCATTGCATTGGCCAAAAATGGATTTCTATAATATGGTGATGAATATCCATCTTTTAATACATTCTCTACAGTTTCTGGAATAAAAGATCCCTCATTAGTAATAATTAATTTGTCTTTATATTCCATTATATTAATATTTCCCCTCAATTTGTAGTCTTGATGAACTATACAATTATTTATTATCTCACGTAATATATAATTATCATATTGATCTACTTCTTGTGGAAATAAAGTGTTTTCATTAACCATATATCTATATCTTAAATTTCTTATTTTTGCTTTGATTTTTTCCACATTAATTATAAATGGAATTCCAAAATGTTCATAGTCAACAACATTAGTATCATCATATAATTTCCATGTCATTCTTGGCATATAACCATTCATTAAATAATCGTCATCATTCTTTCCAAGTAAAAGCATACATGCCATAGTAATTTGTCCTTTTATTGTAATTTTAGCTTTATTAAGAAAATCTAAATCAGATAATTCGTCAATTTCTTCTGCTATTTCCTTTCCTTTATATTTTATTTTAAATTGTTCTCTTGCTATTTTTATTGCTTCTTTATCCAAATTCTCTATTGTAGCATTTTCTATAATTTGTCTTGACCAATCATAATTTGCAGTTGCCTTAATTTGTTCTATCTTGTTTGGAGCTAATGGTATTAATGATTCTCCAGATCTTCCATATGAAAATCCCTTCCAAGATACAGGAGTTCCTGATGCTGCCGGGATTTGAAACATTACTACTCTTTTGCCATTTTTTTGAAAAGGATAAATTTCAATAAATCCAATTCCATCAGTAGTATTGTCAGTAACCTGCTTTTTAATCTTATTAAAATTATTATCATTATAATAATTTGTTCCTACTATTTCATGTGTACTATTATTAATTCCAAAGACCATCCAAGAATATTGTTTATTATTAAGATTAGCTTCATTGCTAAGTGCTGAAAAGTATTTACCTAATTCATCTGTATCAAAGCCATTTTCTGCTTTTTTGAATTCTACACATTCATTTTCTGAATTTTTAAGTAACTCATCTATTATAAGATTCAATTCATCAATTTCTTTTTTCATAAGTACACCTCGTTCTTTATTTTATCATAAATATAGTCGTTAGTCCAAATAAGGTTTATCCACAGTTTTGGGGATATCTAATGTATTTGCATATCCTTCAAAAGTTTTTACAGTTTCAGTTTCCATTTTATCGGTTACTCTTACATAAATATTATATGTAGTCATTATAGTTGAATGTCCTAACCTTTTAGATACTGCTTTTATATCGGCACCTTGCTCTATTAGTCTTGTAGCATGCGTATCTCTAAAGTCATGGAATCTACAAGGTATTCCTAGTTCATAATTTATTACTTTAAATGCATATCTAGTAGACTCTGTTCCTCTAAAAAATCCATTTGGACTTACAAATACTAATTTGGCTTCTGGTAAATCTATATCTAATTCAGCTTTAGCATCTACTATTTTTATTTCAGGTCTTTGTGTATATTCACTTATTACTCTTTTTTCATAATGTTTTAAATAATTATCTCCATAATACTTTCTATTTTCCTCTTGTAACCTTTTAAACTCTTTAAGTGCTTCTACAAGTGTATCTCCAATAGATATTGTTCTTTGACTTTGAGGATTTTTGCATGTTCCGTAACTCCATACTTCAATAGAATGTCCTTTAGTTGATTTATATCGTTTAGGTAATCCAAATTTATTCTTTCTTATTATATTTTTATTAATTGTAATTGTCTTATTTTCAAAATCAACACAATCCCAAGTTAAACCAAACACTTCAGATGTTCTCATTCCTGTGTAATATGCAGTTAAAAATGCATAGTAAATATGTGGTGTATTTTTAAATCTATCTAAAATCCTTTCTATTTCTTCTTGAGAAAAGATATGTGCTGGATCTCCTGCAACAATTTCATATCTTGGAATGTGAACTCTTTCGGCTGGATTCTCATTAATATAATTCACAGTATAACATGCATATTTAAGTGATCCTTTAATAACTTTCATTATTCCTTTCAAATACCATTTAGATAAATTCTTTTCTACATATATCTTATTAATGAATTCCTGTAGCATTTGGGTATCAATTTGTGATAATGAATATCCCCCTAACATTGGTTTAAGATAATTTTTCATTATGTTTAAATAAGTAACTATAGTTGAATATTTCAGATTAAAGTTGCAATAAGTATCTATCCAAAAATCTAAATAATCTGCATATGACATTTCTTTGTTTCTTTTTACTCTTCCGATTCTGTAATATTCATTGTAATCTAGTGCACCTTGATTAAGTGCCTCTTGTTTTGTTCTGAATCCTGATTTTGTAATCCATTTCCTCGTACCATCAACTGAAGCTGTTTCAAATCTATATTCATATACCTTTCCTCTTTTTCTTACGCTTACCATATTTATACTCTCCTCTTTCTAAATTTGGTAAACAAAAAATGCCATCTTTTAGATGACATTTGTCTTTATTTTTATCCACAAATATTGAGGAAAAATACCACAACACTTTTTGTCGCTTGTCCACATTCTTAAAAATATGTGGACAAAATGTGGACAAACAGCTAATTTTAACGATTTTTTACGTGGACAAAATCCTCGCAAACCCGCATAAAATCAACTACTTACCATGGCATTGTTTGTATTTTTTCCCTGAGCCACATGGACATGGATCGTTTCTACCTATCTTTTGGACCCTTTTAGGCTTTCTTTTGACAGGTGCTTCTTCTGAATCATTTGTTATCATTTTAGTTTTGTTTTCTACTCTTTCAATGTTTTGTCTAATTTCTGCTTTTAATAACAAAATTGAAACATCTTTATCAATCTTTTGTAACATTGAATCAAACATATCAAATCCTTCCATAGTATAAGCTCTTAATGGATCTTCTTGGGCATATCCACGTAAATGAATACCCTCTCTCAAATGTGACATTGTATTAATATGTTCCATCCAATAATTATCTAATACTTGAAGAGTAATTACTTTTTCAAATTCATCTGTTACTTCTTGAGGAAGTTCTTTTAATTTTGTTTCATATTCATCAATTACTTTTTTAGCTAATAAATCAATTATTTCTGGAGCTTCTAATCCTTCTATTTCTTTCTTTTTTAAATCTTTCTTTAATAAATTTTCATTAGCAAACTCTCTGATATCTTCATAGTCTTCTTCAGTTAAATATCCTTCTGGAGCTAGATGTGAATTAACTAAATCTTCAATATGATGTCTGAAAGTAGATAAAATCATTTCATGAATAGATTCATTATCTAAAATCTTATTTCTTTTATCATAAATAATTTCTCTTTGATTATTCATAACATCATCATATTGAAGTAAGCTTTTACGAATATCAAAGTTGTTTCCTTCAACTCTTTTTTGAGCTGTTCCTACTGATTTAGTAAATGTTTTTGACTGAATAGAATTATCACCAAATCCCATATTTTCCATCATAGCACCAATTCTATCAGAACCAAATCTAACCATTAAGTCATCTCTCATTGAAACAAAGAATTGAGTATATCCAGGGTCTCCTTGACGACCAGAACGTCCACGTAACTGATTATCAATACGACGTGATTCATGTCTTTCAGTACCTACTACACATAATCCACCTAAAGCTCTTGTCTCATCTGATAACTTAATATCGGTTCCACGACCAGCCATGTTAGTAGCAATAGTAACTGATTTATTTAATCCAATTTTTGAAATAATTTCTGCTTCTCTTTCATGATTCTTAGCATTTAATATTTCATGTGGTATTTTAGCTTGTTTTAATAAATTACTAATTAATTCACTAGTTTCAATTGCAATAGTACCAATAAGTACTGGTTGTCCTTTTTCATATCTTTCTTTTACAAAGGCAATTATTGCTTTATATTTAGCTTCTTTTGTAGCATATACTAAATCTGGAGCATCAATTCTGATAACTGGTTTATTGGTTGGAATTTCTACAACATACATATTATAAATATTTCTAAACTCTTCTTCTTCTGTTTTAGCAGTACCAGTCATACCAGATAATTTCTTATACATTCTAAATAAATTTTGGAAAGTAATTGTAGCCATTGTTTTAGTTTCTTCATTGATGGTTACTCCTTCTTTAGCTTCAATTGCTTGATGTAAGCCATCAGAATAAGCTCTACCTTTCATTAAACGTCCTGTAAATTGGTCAACAATAACTATTTCATCATTTTGTACTACATAATCAACATCATTTTTCATTGAATAATTAGCACGTAATGCTTGATTGATAAAATGTAATAGCTTAGCATTATCTATATCATATAGATTTTTAACATGGAAAGTAGCTTCAGCTTTATCAGATCCACTTTCAGTTAAATTAACACTCTTAGTTTTTTCATCATAGATAAAGTCTTTATCTTCTTTTAAACTTTTAGCATATCTATCTGCTTGAACATAAAGATTAGAATTAGCCATTTCTCCACCAGAGATAATTAATGGGGTTCTAGCTTCATCAATTAATACTGAGTCAACCTCGTCGATAATAGCAAAATTAAGCTTTCTTTGAACTCTATCAGTACTTCTTACTACCATATTATCTCTTAAGTAGTCAAATCCAATTTCATTATTGGTAGAATACAAAATATCACAAGCATATTGTTCTTGTTTTTCTTTTGGACTTAAATCTCTTCTATTAACTCCAACAGTTAATCCTAAAAATCTATGAATTCCACCCATCCATTCAGCATCACGTCCAGCTAGGTATTCATTAACTGTAATTATATGAACTCCTTCACCAGTTAAAGCATTTAAATAAGCTGGTAAAACTGACGTTAAAGTTTTTCCTTCACCAGTTTTCATTTCAGCAATATTACCATAATGAATTGCTAAACCACCTAATATTTGAACATAGAAATGTTTTTCACCAATAACACGAAAAGCTGCCTCTCTTGCAGTTGCGAATGCTTCTACTAAGATATCATCAAGTGTCTCTCCATTTCTTAATCTATCTTTAAATTCTTCTGTTTTATTCTGTAATTCTGTATCAGTTAATTTAGAATATTCTTCATCTAGTGCTACTACTTCATCAGCAATTTTTCTAAATCTTTTTAATTCACGATACTCATGATCAAATACTTTTAATATACCCATGTGCATCATCTCCTTCAAATACCTATTTTATCAAAAAAAAAAGAGAATTTAAAGTATTATTCTCTTTTTATTAATTATTCTGATTCAATAATTCCGTAGTTCTCATCTTTTCTTTTATATACTACTGCGAAATTGTCAGTATCAGCATCTTTAAACATAAAGAATTCATGTCCTAGTAATTCCATTTGAAGAATAGCTTCTTCTTCACTCATTGGTTTTACTTCTACACTCTTTCTTTTAACAATTTTATGTTCTTCCTTTTCTTTTTCATCTGCAAAATCTATTTTTGAAAAATTAAAATCATAACTAGGTTTTGACTGTCTAGCCATTAGTCTAGTCTTATTCTTTCTTATTTGTCTTTCTAACTTGTCAATTGTCTTATCAACAGATGCATAAAAATCTTCTTTTGTTTCTTCTGATCTTAAAATAATTGTTTTTAATGGTATGGTAATTTCTACTGTCTGTTCATGATTTTTTACTTTTACTATGACGTTTGCGCGAACATTATCGCTATTTTCTAGATATTTATCTAATTTTTCTAGCTTTTCTTCAATATAATCACTCATAGCTTTAGTAACTTTAATCTTATCTCCATGAATAATAATTTCCATACTATCCCTCCTTTATAATCTTAGTATAGCACAACACAATTAAAAAAACTACTTTTTTAACCCATAGTAGTTTCTTTTAATAACTTTACATTGACAGCTTGATACCCTTTACTTGTCTCAATTAGTTTGAATTCAACCAATTGATTTTCTGATAATGTCTTATATCCATCCAATTCTATAGCTGAATAATGAACAAAGATATCTTCATTTTCTTTAAATCCAATAAATCCATATCCTTTATCATTATTAAACCATTTCACGCGTCCGGTCATCACTAATGCTACACCTCTCTTCCGCCAATTATTATTTTTGGCTATTTCATTTTAACAAACAATACTATTCATATTAAAAATTTCCTAAAAGTGTATATTTTGTATTGTTTTTTGCTTTTTTTGTGATTTTTTTCGACAAAAATCGATATATTTATTATTTTTTTACCATTTATAGATTTTTCTATTTGTCATTAATTATTTACTTATAATTTTAATTGGTGATAGTATGAATAATTTTATTCTTAATACTACATATAACTTTATTAAAAAGAATACTCATTATACAGAATATGAACTATTAAAAATTAGATATGGCTTAGAAGGAATTTATTTAACTATTTCTAAAGTTCTTATTATTTTATTAATAGGCATTATTTTTAAATACTTAGATACAGTTATTATTACTCTTTTATTCTTTAATTTTTTGAGATTCTTTGCTTTTGGAGTACATGCTAAAAATAGTTGGCAATGTTTAATAACATCCATCTTACAATTTAATATTTTACCTTTTTTATTATTAAAAATTACTATTAAATTACCTTTAATAATTATTATTTCTATTTTTGCAATTACCTCATTCCTATTATTTGCACCTAGTGATACTGAAAAAAGACCTTTAACAAACAAAAATAAACGTATTATTAGAAAGATATGTTCATTAATTTTAGGAGTTCTCTTCTTTGTAATAGCTATATATTTCGATAAGTTAAGAGTTCCTATACTAAGTTCTTTAATAATTGAAAGTATTGTAATTAATCCATTGTGTTATAAATTACTGGGTGTTAAATATAACAATTATAAAAACAGCTAAAAATATTTTAATATTTTGGCATATAGTAAAGGAGGTATATTATGAAAAAGAGATTAGCTAAATTATTAGCTGCTGTAGCAGTACTTGCTACTGGAGCTGCTAGCATGGGATGTATTTGGCTTGTTATTGATGAACCAAATGCTACTAGTTTAAATCTAGATTAATAAAAACACTTCTATTTTTTAGAAGTGTTTTTGATTACTGTAATAGTCTCAACATAGTAATTATCAATAATTTCATTTTTTTCAATAATCCACTTGTTTTTATTCAATATTTTATTAGCAAAATATAAACCATTTCCTCTACCTTTACCTTTAGAAGATATTCCCCTTTCATGTTGACTATTAATAATACTATTCTTTTTGAAAGTATTTGATATTACAAAATTAACTCTACCTTTCAATTCATATATTTCTAGTAGAACAATTCTTTTTTTACTTTCAGCAGCTGCTTCAATTGCATTATCATAAAAAATACCGATTAGCTTAGCTAAAGTATTTATTTCTTTTTTATCAAGTTTATTAATAATACCATTATCTTGAATACTAACATCAACTGTAAGTTTTATTTTATGTTTTTGGGCTACAATAGTTTTATAATGTAAAATACCTTTTAAATCTCCTCTAGGTAACATACTTAATTGTTTAACAACATCATTATTAATATCAAGATTCTGATCTATTATTTCTTGTATTTTATTCTTTACTTCTTTTTCAGAAGATATTCCATATAAAATAGCTAATTGATTTTTATATTCATGTCTTAAATATTGTTCTTTTTCTATCCAATCTTCAAAATTTTGAACACTAGATAATAAAATATCATATTCAGAGGATAACTTATTATATACATCCTTATTTTTAATAAATATTATTCCTATAATTAATAATGATGCTATTACTGTTAAATCTGTATAAAACCTAAGATTAAACTTATTATTTATTATAAAACTATAAAGAATTCCACAGGCAGTTATAATTATCAAAATAATGAAAATCATATTTAATCTTAAATCTTTATTTACTAATACTTGATAAAATTTTCTCAATCTTTTATAAATGAAACTAATTTGAATAGATAAATAAGTCATGAGAACTACTAATATATTACTAATTAAATAAACTAATATATTATTTTGAACTACTTTTAGTGGTATTGCATTTATTTGAATAATTACAAATATAGTATCAAATATCAATAAATACATAGTTAAAATACCTGTTTGAACTACTGCTTCTTCAAGGGAAACTTTAAAAATACCTTTATAAGTTAAAGTATTAATAATAAAATTTAACATTAGTGATATAAAACTATAATTTAAGTAATGAACTATAGCAATTAAACTGCTGTTAAGTAACAAATAACCTATCACTCTAAGTGATATTTTCTGATTACTACCAGTAATTTTTTTAATAATATAGAAGCCTGCTAAAACAAGGATAAATGCACAGATAAAATTAATTAACACCTCTAACATGATTAACTATCTCCTTCTTCTTATTTCTAGATACTGCATATAATGTTTTGCCATTTTTGAAAGTCAATATATTAGATTTAGTGTTATATGATTCCACTTGTTCTAAGTTAATTATATAACTTCTATTACACTTGATGAATCTTTTGTCTAACAATTTTTCTACTTGATTTAAATTACCTTGAATATAATAATTCTTATCATTAGTTTTTATAATACATCTCTTATTATCTTGTTCTTTTTCAATATATATTATTTTTTGATAATCAATATTATAAACTACTTTTTTATAAGTATACTTCAATTTATTAGGCCTTTTATCAAAATTTTTTAAACTTATTTTAATAGCATTTCTCAGTCTATTTTCATAATCATCTAATTTATAGACAAAATCAACGAGCATTAATCTTTTACCTAAAGCTTCATATTTATATTCTGGATAGGCAGTAATAATTATAATCATAGATTGCCAATCATCAAGCTCTTCTCTTATATATCTAGCTGCATCTAATCCAGACCCTTGCTTTGTCTTTAAATCTAAAATAAATATTTTAAAATTATTGTTATTAATCTTTTGTTTCCAATTAGAAGAATACTCACTAAAACTAGTAATTTTATATTCTAAATCATAATTCATCATTACTTGTTCAGAAATATTTTCATACTTAGTTCTGAAATCCTTCTCATCCTCACATATTATAAATTCTATCATTTCTCACACATCCGATAATATTTTATCATTATTTAAAACACTTTAAAAGAACACTTTTGTGTTCTTTATCTTTTATGAAATAGTTTTTTGAAATTTTTTTGCTTTATATTGCTTTTATCATAAATAATTGTTGTATGTAGAACAAACCACATTACTATAATAAAGATAATTATATAAAGTATTTGTCCAATTATTGGATCTTTTAATGTATAGAAAATAGAAGCTGCAGCAAATAGTATATTGATTGCATAAATGATTAATACTGTAGTTCTTTGAGAAAAATTCATACCCAATAATTGATGATGTAAATGTTCTTTATCTGCTTTAAAAGGAGGTTGCCCTTTTAATAATCTTCTAATAATAGCAAATAATGTATCTAAGATTGGAATTCCTAGGATTGTAACCGGTACAAAGAATGAAATTAATGCCGGTCCTTTAAACTCTAATAGAGTAATAACAGCAATTATAAATCCTAAGAAAGTTACACAATCTCCAGCAAATATTTTAGCTGGATAAAAGTTATGTAATAAGAATCCTAATGTAGATCCTAACATAATCAAAGTTAAAACCATTACTAAACTTCCTGCTCTTCCTTGATAAAATCCGATAATTGCAATAGTAATAAAGAAAATAGTACAAATTCCACCACTTAAACCATCAAGACCATCTATTAAATTAATAATATTTGTACAAGCAATTATAAATAAAATAGTAATTGGATAAGCTAATATACCAAAGTCAAAAGTAAATCCAAAAGCAGTAATATTATTTAGTAATATTCCTCCATAAAACACTATTACCATAGCAGCTACTAAATGTCCAAGTATTTTATAACTAGCTCTGATTGGTCTAACATCATCAATAATACCTGTTAAGATAATAATAAAACTACCAATTAAAATAGAATTCATTCTAACACTTTGTTCTCCAAAGAGCATATATCCAAAAAGAAAAGCTAAGAAAATACCTAAAGCTCCTAATTTAGGAGTAATTTTCTTATGAATATGTCTATGTCCTTCTTCTGTTCTCGGAACATCTAGAGCCCCAATATGATTAGCTATTCCTTTCATTAAAAACATTATTATAGCTGAAAAAGCAAATGTTACTAATACTATTTTTGATGCTTCTAGTACTTGTAATTTCATAATAACCACTTCTTTCTAATAGAATTATATCAAAAGAAGAAAAAAAAACCAATATTATTGGTCTTCTTCAAGTAGCTTAATATTGTTTAATAGAATTCCTGTACCTTCAGCTACACATGTAAGTGGTGTTTCTGCAATTAAAACAGGTATTGTTAATTCTTCTTCTAAAACTTCTACTAAACCTGTTAAAAGAGATCCTCCTCCAGTTAGTATTACACCTTTTTCCACAATATCTGCGGATAATTCTGGTGGTGTCTTTTCTAAAACATTTTTGCATTCTTTAACGATTTTATTAATTCCTTCAGTCATAGCTGTTTTGGTTTCTTCTTGATTTATTTCTATAGCTTTAGGAAGCCCAGTAATTAAATCCCTTCCTTTTATTTCTAGTTTTTCTTTTTTACTTGGTTTATAAACATTGGCAAAATTAATTTTTATATCTTCTGCTGTTTGTTCACCAATTAATAGTTTGTATTTTTCTTTAATATATTTGATGATATCCTGATCTAAAGTATTTCCTGCAGTTTTAATTGATGATGATGAAACAATTCCATTTAATGACAATACTGCAATATCAGTAGTTCCTCCACCAATATCTAAAACCATATTAGCTGTTGGCTTTGAAATATCCATCCCAGCTCCAATAGCAGCTACTTTTGGTTCTTCTTCAATATATACTTTTCTAGCCCCAGTTTGTTCGGCAGCTTCCCTAATAGCATTTTTCTCTACTGGTGTTATATTTGTAGGGCAACAAATTAATATTCTTGGTCTAAAGAATAAATTACGAGCTTTTATTTTTTTTATGAATGAATTTAACATTATTTCAGTCAATTCAAAGTCAGCAATAACTCCATCTTTCATTGGCTTAATAGCTTTAATTTTTCCAGGAGTTCTGCCTAGCATTTCTTTTGCTTCATTTCCCACAGCTATAACACTTTTAGTTTCAGTATCTATTACAACAATGCTAGGTTCATTTAGAACAACCCCTCTACCCTTTACATAAATCAACACATTAGCAGTACCTAAATCTATACCAATATCTTTTGCTGACATAACATCATTCCTTCCATTAATTATTTTACCATAATTTTATTCATTTATAATAAAAATATATCTTTTATTAAAAAAGAGAGAATTATTCTTCTCCCTTAATCTTCTGTTCAGTATTTAGATATACTTCTGGATTCATATTTTGTCCATTATTATATACTTCAAAATGTAAATGATTTCCCATTTCTTTGTCTAATTCATTAGTTCCACTTTTACCGATTTGTTGCCCTTGATTTACTGTATCACCTTTTTTAACTATTATTTCACTTAAGCTTCCATATATAGAAATACTATTATCACCGTGTTTTATTTCAATAGTCTTACCTGTAGAATCGTCCTCTACTATTTTTTCAACAGTACCATCAAGGATAGCTACTACATCAAAGATATTATTCCCTACATAATCTATTCCAGTATTTTGGATATATGTATTGTCATGCTTTATAATTGCATTTTCTTGAGATGCTTCTTCAGCTAGATAATCATAATATGTTTTACCTATCTTAACAGTTTGATCAGTGTAAGGAACAATTGGTTTAATAGTGGTATTAATTACAGGCAAAGTACTTTCTATTATCTCGTTATCTTTACTTATATCTACATCAGTTTTTTCTTTTAAGCTAGCATTAAATAATACAACAAGTGTAATAATAGGAATCATTACTAATATAAAGATTGTTAATGGAACATATCTCAGTTTTAACCTTTCTTTGGTCATTTTATCACCTCAGTATAAGTTTGAACAAAAAAAAGAGTTTTATACTCTTTTTAAATTAATTTTATTGAAGTGAATAAATCCATTAGAAAATTAGTTACTAAGTAGATTAGTGAAACCCCTAGTAAAAAATAAAATACAGTTGCTTGTAAGACTTTATTCTTTTTAAATATTTTATTAATATTAACAGAATCTAATGACCAAATCACTAAGATAGTTACTATTATATATAGAAAAAATTTACCTGTCATTATTTTGCTCCTCATAAGTAGTTATTTTATCTATTCTTCGTTGGTGCTTTTCTAAATTAGAAAATGGTGTATTAATAAATGTTTTTACTATTTCTAAAGCTTCTTTATTATTAGTTTTTTCTCCAAAAGCAACTATATTAGCATCATTATCTTCTCTAGTATATTTTGCTTCTTCTGAATTAGATACTTTTGCACAACGAATACCTTTTACTTTATTACAAGCTATACTAATACCAATTCCAGATCCGCAAATAGCTACTCCAAAATCTGCTACTCCACTAATTACAGCTTCTCCTAACATAAAAGCATAGTCTGGATAATCAGTTGATTCTTCTGAATTAGTACCTAAATCTATAACTTCATATTCTTTTTCTAATTCATTTATTAAATAATCTTTTAATTTATAACCTCTATGGTCACTGGCAATAGCTATTTTCATAATCATTCTCCTTTAATTAATTATAACATGAATAAAACTGGCAGTAAATCATTTGCGATTACTAGTCGAACTAGTATCTTCCCAGTCATCATCCCAATCATCAGTCCATTCTATATCAAGAGATGGTGTACTGCTTTGATTATTTTCTTCAAACATTTCTGTTAATTGTTCAGATTGACTAAATTCATTTTCTCTTAACTTTTTCACTTGTTCTTTATACCATTCAACGATTAATATATCTCTTTTTGACTTATCTATAGGAAGTTCTTTTGTTTCTGGATTAACAAGAGCATTTTTAGCATATGCTCTAATGTATCTTTCATCTATTTCAGCAAATAATTTAGCTTGGTCTTCTACAGATAAATTTTTATAAAAGTTGCGATTAGGCTTAAAAGAATGCGTAGAAGCATCATAGATTCCTATAATAAATTCTGGTCTAAGATAAAAACCTTCATGAACACTTCCTACGTAGAATTGCTCATAATTATCATGTTGAAAATATACTTCACCATTAGAAAAACAATATTTTTTTGGTAATGAAACTATTACAATAGTTTTTGCTTCTTTATGAGGCCAATTATTCAATTCTTCCTCTTGTTCTAAAAATAATTCAGAATTCCCTTCCCCATAAACTTTAGTAGTACTAGTCAATCCTCTTAAATGAGAATCATAGCCGGAAATATCACTAGGATTTTTAACATTCAATCCAATCTTCATAATTGAGTCTATAACTTCTTCATTACCAGTTGTACCATGACAAAAGTAAAAGTTTTCAGTATCACTAAATACATCTATTAGTTCTACTCTAGAATCAAAAGAGTTTCCTAGTTCTCCAGGAACAATTCTTTCTTCACCTATTTCTGGTAGTTCTTCAGTTATATTTTGTAAAACTTGTTCTCGATATTTTTCGGGTATTTCTTGTTCACTTTCAATTGTAATATTATTTCTTTCTAACAATCTCATATTAAATCATCTCTCCTAAATTATAACACAAAAAAAGCAGATTATTCTGCTTCTTTAGTAAATCCATATTTCTTGTTGAATTTATCAACTCTTCCTGCACGTGAAGCTCTACTTTGTTTTCCTGTGTAAAAAGGATGACATTTTGAACAAATTTCAACATTTATTTCTGATTTAGTTGATTTGCAAGTGAAAGTTTCTCCACATGCACAAGTTACTTTACAATCCTTAATTTCTGGATGTATATCTTTTTTCATACTATCTCTCCTTCCGCCATGACAAAATACTTGTCATAGTAATCAAATGCGTTATTAATATATCAAATTTTTTTGTCTTTTTCAAGTTTTTTCTTGATTTTATTTGCTATTTCTATATAACCTTGACTATTTGGATAATAACTATTTGGATTAGAAAAGTATTTTTCAGAGTTATGTAGTAAATAATATGTATCAATATAATTAATATTTTTATTGCTTTGTAAATAACTATTTAATCTCTTTATTCCGTAATTAATATATTGATTATTACTATTAGATTTAAAATATCCTATTACTATTATTTCATTACTATAATACTTTCTTATTTCAGTAATTAAATTATTGTAGTTATCTTCAATATTATTAATAATATAATTCATTTTATAAATATTTAAGTCTTCTGCAATACTCATCTTATACAGTAAATCATTATAACCTAAATTTATTATTAGATTGTGAGCTTCTTTTAAATTCTTTTTTATTTTTGAATCAGTTTGAATTAAAACATTCATTTTATCTACTGACATATCTTTTGAACATTCTTTTACTAGACTAACATTTTCTTTTGATGAATCAATTAAATAATAATCGCTATAACCATATCCTTTATTTCCATAGGAGTTAATGCCTTCACATAGTCCATCTCCTAAGGTTAAAACATTTATTTTAGAATCCTTAGTAATATTATAAATAAAATAAACTGAGGAACTTAAAATTATTAAGATAATTAACTTTATTAATCTATTCATAGGCCTCCATAAAAAAAGAAATATAACTATTTTATTATATTTCTTTAATAACTATTTTAGCACCTACAGATTTTAATTTTTCTACTATTTGTTCATATCCTCTTAAAATATGTTCAGCATTAGTAATAGTTGTCTTTCCTTCAGCTAAAAGTCCTGCGGCTACCATAGCTGCTCCTGCTCGTAAGTCAGTAGCAACTACTTCACACCCTTTTAATTCAGTTGGTCCTTGAACAATAGCTGTTTGATTCTTTACAGTTATATTTGCTCCTAATTTATTTAAATATGGCACATGCATAAATCTATTTTCCCAAATAGTTTCTTCTACTTTTGATTTGCCATTAGCTCTAGTCAACAAAACTGTAAAAGGTTGTTGTAAGTCAGTAGCAAATCCTGGATAGACAGCTGTTTTAATATTAGTTGGTTTTAATTCTTTTGGACTATCTAAAACAATAACATAATCTGCTCCTATCTCTAGATGTAATCCAAGTTCTTCTAATTTTGATAATAAAGAATCTATATGTTCAGGAATTACATTATCAATCTTTAGATTATGACCACATAATGCACCAATTATAATATATGTACCAGCCTCAATTCTATCAGGTATTACTTCATGAAAACACTTACCTAATCTATCTACTCCTTCAATTTTAATTGTTGAAGTACCTGCGCCAGTAATTTTAGCACCCATTAAGTTTAAAAATGTGGCTACATTAACAATTTCTGGCTCTTTAGCAGCATTATCAATTATAGTTGTTCCTTTAGCTTTTACGGCTGCTAACATAATATTAATTGTTGCTCCTACAGAAGCTATATCTAAATAAATATTAGCTCCTCTTAGTTCCTTCGCTTCAACGGTATACTTATTCTTTTCATTAGTTACTTTTGCTCCTAATGCTTCAAAACCTTTTAAATGTAGATCAATTGGTCTAGCACCTATTGAACAACCTCCAGGAAAATGCATAACTACTTTTTTAAATTTTCCCAGTAAGGCTCCCATAAAATAGTATGAAGCTCTTAATTTTTTAGAATATTCCTCTTTTATTTCAACATTTTTCATATTTTGAGGATTAATAACTAGGCTTTCTGTTGAACGATTAACATTAACACTAAGTTGCTTTAAAATATCACATAAAGCATCTGTATCTGTTATTTCTGGCACATTGCAAATAGTAGCTTCTTCATCTGTTAAAATAGCAGCTGGTATCAAAGCTACAGTAGCATTCTTAGCACCACTAATTCTAATGGCTCCACTTAGCTGTCTTGCTCCCTCTATTTCTATTACTTTCATATTAACCTCCTGAAATCTTATTTTGTTCCAAATAATGTTACTTTTTCTCTTACTTTATCCTTTATTGCCTGTTCCCCACTACCAATTACTTTTCTTGGATCATATGACTCACTGTCTTTATTTAAAAACTCTCTTACTGCAGCAGTCCAAGCTATTTGTAACTCAGTATTAACATTTATCTTTGAAGTTCCACATTCTATTGCTTTCTTTATTTTATCATCTGGAATACCACTACCTCCATGTAATACTAATGGAATAGGTAGTTCTTTATTAACTAATTCCATCCTTTCGAAATCTAAATTTGGTTCTCCCTTATATAATCCATGAACACTTCCTAGTGCTGGCGCCAAAGCATCAATACCAGTGCCTTCATAAATAGCCTTACATTCATCTAAAGTAGCGTTAGTTTCAGTAGATGTAATATTATCTTCGGTTCCACCTATATGTCCTACTTCAGCTTCTACTGATACTCCTCTAGCATGAGCATAATCTACAACTTCTTTTGTTGTTTTAATATTTTCTTCTAATTCTAATCTAGAAGCATCAATCATTACTGAAGTAAATCCTGCATCAATAGCAGCCTTACAACTATCAAATGATTGACCATGATCTAAATGTAGGCATACTGGGATATCTTTGTCTTTGATTAATCCCTTTACCATTCCAACAATAGTTTCAAATCCTCCCATGTATTTAGCAGCTCCTTCACTAACTCCTAAAATAACAGGAATACTTAATTCTTGACATTCTTCTAATATATATTTTGTCCACTCTAAATTATTAATATTTAAGTGTGGTACAGCATACTTTTCATTCTTAGCTTTCAAAAGCATTTCATTAAAATTTACTAACACATAATCACCCAAGTTAATCATAAGAAATTAGTCTTTCTTTGTCAATTAAATAGCCAAATTATCCTAATATTTGTCGTCAAATATTAGCTTACAAAATATTTGATTGCTAGGACTACTAGAATACCAATTCCAACGTAATTAGCTAAATTATGATAGCGATTTTTTAATTTTACTCCTATATTAATTCCTATTACAGTTAAAGTACTACTAACTAAAGAAAATATAAAAGACATAACATAAATATTAATTTCTTTTAGACTTAGTGCTAAACCTACTAATAAGCTATCTAGGCTTACTGTTACTGAAATAATAATAATTGTTAATATATTATCTATTATTAAAGACTTCTGTGTATCTTTAGAGTGATAAATCTCAAGAGCTAAAATTAAAAAAACTATTGCAATTATCGTATTTGCCTTATCAAGCAATATATTTATAAAAAGTAAGCTAATATAACTTCCTATAATAGGCATTATAAAGTGAAATATACCAACAGTAATTGGTAGTAAATAATTTACCTTTCCACCAGTACTAGCACTTAAAGCTAAGGCAATTGAGAAAGCATCTACACTTAAACTTAGACCAACAAAAAAATATATAAAGAGACTCAATCTATCACCTTATATATTTTATTCTAAATGTATTTTAAAAATACTTATTAATAATTTCTTTAATTAACGAAGGATATGATTCAGTATCTTCATCAATTAAGCATAGTGGAGGAAATAACACACACCAAAAGTTTTTACCTTGACCGTTACCAATAGTAACTACTAATGATTCATATTCGCCTTCTGGATAAGTAATATTTCTATATGTCTTTTCTGGAAAATAGTTTTTACCATAGTTTATATCAAATTTACTAGAATAATTATTATCGGTAAGAGTTTTTTTCACAGTTTTTGTGAATTTTGGTAAATTTTCCTTTAAAAATATTCTTTCTTCATTAATATTCTTAATATTAGGAGTAATTATTTCTTTTGATAGACTTTTTACAATTTCTTTTTTTATTATTTGATCTTGTTCACTATTACTATTAGCTATTACTCTAAATCTTATTGCTTCTTTTGGAATAATTATTTCATTTTCTTTATTAATTACTAAAATTGAAATAATTATACTTGAAATAATAATTATTTTTTTCATAATAAAACCTCACTTTCATAATAATAGTGAGATTTTTTAATAGTTTTTATTCAATATTTTTTAAAATAAATAGCATTCTATCTCTTTCAGATAAGTCTTTCTTTACTTCTACTTTGACATCATCTAAATATTGATGTACTAAATTAATGATATCTTTTGCTTGAGTACAGCCTATTTCAAAAGCTATTAAGCATTTATCTTTCATATTATTTTTTACTTTAGATAATATTTCTTTATAACAATCCAAGCCATACTCACCAGCATATAAAGCTATTTCTGGTTCATTTTCCTTTACTATCTCTTCTATTTCTTCAGTAGTCATAATATATGGCGGATTACTAATAATTAAATCATACTTTTTATCAATATTACTTAAGAAATCATTTTCTATAATACTTGCTTTACTATTTAAATTGTTCATATTAATTTTAGTTACTTCCAAAGCTTCTTTTGAAATATCTACTAAATCCACAGATTTTGTGGATATTTTCTTTTCTAGAGTTAATCCTATTACTCCACTGCCACATCCTAAATCAATGATATCAAGGGGGTCATTAAAATTTCTTTCAATAATTTTAATAGTATTTTCAACCAATTCTTCTGTTTCAAATCTTGGTATTAGGACTCTCTCATCAACATAGAACCTATTACCAAAGAAATTAACACTACCAATAACATATTGTAGTGGTTTCCCTCCTTCTAAGGCTAATACTTCTTTCTTATATAGCTCTACTGTATCATTATCTACCTTTTCATCTAAATAATTTAATAGTTCTAAAGGATTTTTATTTAAAAGATTTGCCAATAGAATTTTAGCATGATCTGAATGACAATGACTTTTTCCAAATACTAATAATTCTTCTATAGTCATATTATTCACTTTCTTCGCCTTGTAGTTTTCTCTTTTGATCTTCCCCAATTAAAGCATCAATAATATCATCTAATGCTCCATCCATAACTCTATCTAAATTATTAGTAGTATAACCGATACGATGATCTGTTACTCTATTTTGTGGATAATTATAGGTTCTTATTTTTTCTGCTCTATCACCTGTACCTATTTTACTACGTCTTTCATTTCCTTCTTTTTCTAATTTTTCTTGTTCTTGTAATTCATAAAGTCTTGATTTTAGTACTTTCATAGCTTGTTCTTTGTTTTGAATTTGACTACGTTCATTTTGACAAGTTACTACTAAGCCTGTAGGTAAATGGGTAATTCTAACTGCTGAATCTGTTGTATTTACTCCTTGTCCACCTTTACCACTTGATCTATAAATATCAATTCTTAAATCATTAGGATCTATCACAATATCAATATCATCATCTGCTTCTGGCATTACTAATACTGTAGCAGTTGAAGTTTGAAGTCTTCCATTAGATTCTGTTACTGGTACTCTTTGAACTCGATGAGAACCATTTTCATATTTTAATAAAGAATATGCACCTTTTCCTTTAATAATTAATTCTATTTGACTAAAACCACCTGCTGTACCATCTATAGAGTTATATACTTGATAAGAAAAACCTTTCTTTTCAGCATATCTTGTATACATTCTAAATAGATCTCCAGCAAAGATGTTTGCTTCATCACCACCAGCAGCTCCTCTAATTTCCATAATAACATTCTTACCATCATTAGGATCTTTTGGAATTAATAAAATTTCTAGTTTCTTATCTAATTCTTCCTTTTCTTCTTCTAAAGATTTTAATTCTTCTTTAGCTATTTCTCCTAATTCTGGATCTTTTACCATTTCTTTAGTATCTTTTATGTCATCAAGAATTTTTTTATACTTTTTATATTCGATAACAACTTCTTCTAGGTTAGCCATTTCTTTAGAATATTCTTTTGTCTTTTTTATATCACTTAATACTTCAGGTTTAGTTAATTCCATTTCTAAGCTATTATATTTTGCTAATATAGTTTCTAATCTATCTATCATTTTTTCACCTGTCCCTTTAATCAGTCCTATTATATCATAATTTTACTATGAAAAAAACTAGATTATTCTTCTAGTTCTAATTCATCTTCATCGATAATAACTAAATCTTTTAATTCTTCATTAGTTTCATCATCATATTCTTCGTCATCAGTATCATCGAAACTATCTTCTTCTATTTCTTCCTCTTCCTTATCAATAGCTTCTTCTTCATCTTCTTCCTCTTCGTCGTCAGTTACTTTTACAAGTTTATCAGAAGAATGATTATTTCTTAAGTCCCATTTTCCGTTTTCTAATAGGATAAATCTTTTATCAGTTGATAAAGATGTATAAAAATCAGCAACTTTCTTTTCAAAAGTATCTTCAGGTAACTCCATTAGAGTAATAACTTTCTTAAATAGATCTGCTGTATTTAATTTTCTCTTACTTGCTTCCATTATCATATAAGCAACATCTTTACTAGATAATGACTCAAGTTCTTCTTTTTTTAATTTTAAACCCATAAAAAGACCTCCTATATCAAAACATTATATGTTAATTATAACTTTATGTGTAGTAATAAAATCACAATAACTTTTATAACATATATCTTATATATTAGCAACACTTTTTTTACATTTTTTCAGGTACTTCTATTCCAAGTATACCTAGTAGCAACATATTTATATTATAAACAGTTTCTGTTAAGACTATCCAAGAATTTCTAAGATCAGCATCTTCTTCAATTATAATCTTGTTTTCAGCATAAAATGAGTTATAGCAAGCAGTTAATTTATAAAGGAATTCTGCTATTTCATTTAAAGTCTTTGCCTCTACTGCTCTATTTAAAACTAATGGTAAAGTTAAAAGAGTTAAAGCTATTTCTTTTTCAGCTGCTCCTTTTAGTTTAGTAATCTTAGTAGCTTTAAATTCTTCTGCTTTTTTAAGTAATGATCTCATTCTAATTGTTGAATACAATAGATAAGGTCCTGTTTTTCCTTCTAAATCAGTAAATTTTTCTAATTCGAAAATATAGTCTGTTCCTCTATATGGTAATAAATCTGCATATTTTACTGCTGCCATTGCAACTATTCTAGCTATTTCTTTCTTTTCTTCTTCCTTAATAGATTCATTTGTTATCTTCTTATATGTTTCATCGTAAACTAAATCCATTAAAGCTTTTAAGCTCATTACTCCACCATCTCTAGTTTTGAATGGCTTTCCATCTTTACCATTCATAGTACCGTTACCTACATGTTCTAATACTACTCTATCTTCTACTAATTTAGCTTTTCTAGCAGCTCTAAATGTTTGTTCAAAATGAAGTGCTTGTCTAGCATCTACTACATACCATATTTCATCAGGATTATAGTTTATTTTTCTCTCTAAGATAGCTGCTAAATCTGTTGTTTCATAAGAAGCAGCTCCATTACTTCTAATAAATAGTAATGGTGGCATAGGAGCTTTATCTTCTGGAGTAGCTACTTCTACTACACGAGCTCCTTCACTATCTACTAGTAGATTTTTATCTTCATAGATTTTAAGTAATTCATCAAAGTATTCCATTTCATCTGATTCACCATTCCAGATTTCAAATGAAACATTTAATGATTCATAAGTTTTCTTAATATCTTCTTTAGAAATATCTACTACTCTTTTCCATAAATCATAGTACCCTTTTTCATGACTTTGAATTTTAGCAGTAATAATTCTAGCCTCTTCTAGATATTGTTCATCTTCTTTTGCTTTATTAGAAGCTACTGGATAAATTTCTTCTAAGTCTTTATTTGTAATTGGTAATTCTACTTCGCTATAATCACCAGTATAGTTTTCATCAAAGTATTTTAATTCAGGATATCTTTCTTTTATTTCTCTTAATACTAAGCCTAATGGTCTACCATAATCTCCTAGATGAGCATCTCCCAAGGCATCATAGCCTAGTAATAAAGCTAATCTCTTTAAAGCTTCTCCAATGTTACCAGTTCTTAGGTGCCCTACATGTAATGCTTTAGCTACATTAGCACCTCCATAATCAACAATAATCTTTTTAGGTTCTTTTTTATCAATATTATTATGAACATCTTCATGTATTTCGTTTAAAAAATCATAAATATATTGATCACTAAAACTAATATTGATAAATCCAGGTCCAGCAATATTGATGTTAGTAAATCTATTATCTTTTTCTAATTCAGTTACTATTTTAGCAGCTATATCACGAGGATTTTCATGATAAATTTTAGTTAACTGCATAGCATTATTAATTTGATATTCACCCAAATCTCTTCTATTAGATGGCTCTAACAATACTTTATCTACTTCATAGCCAGCTTTTTTTAAAATTCCTTTTATATCTGTTTCTAATTTTTTAATTACACTCATTTTATTTCCTCGATTCTATATAAAAATTTATCATTATCTATTTGATAATCTACTTCTAAATTATAATCTTTTTTCTTTAATTTGTTAGTCTTAATCATAAATTTTAGATGGCGATTATAGTCCTTGACCAAAATATCACTCTCAGTATTATTATCAAAATAGTAAGTCATTTTCATAGTTGTATTTTCTCTTATTAGTTTGTTTTTATTATAGTCAAAAACTACTTTTGTGTCATCTTTTTCTAAGTACTTAATACTATTTTCTTGTACAATAGCTTGTGTCCTTAGACATTCATTAACTTCTCTGTTTTTGATAGTTACGTCTACTTCTATTTTTGCCATAGCCCCACCCACTTAAATTCAATGTAATGATTATAACACAATATTATGCTTTTTAATACATAATTTTCTCTTAAATAATAATACTAATATTAGGTGAGACTTACTAATGAAATATTTTAAACTATTATTTAAGCTTTTAAAGCTATTTATTATTATAATTATTTTATCATCTATAGGATGTTTTATTTATGTTAAAACTTCTCCTAAAATAATTATTAATAGTGCGAATAATATTGTTTTATATGATAAGGATAATAATTCTTTCTTTAAAGGGAGTGAATCAAAAGAATGGGTAGATTTAAATAATATTAGTGATTATTTAATAAAAGCTACTATAAATACAGAAGATAAAAATTTCTATCGACATTTTGGATTTGATTTTCTAAGAATTGGAAAAGCTTTATATACTAATATTATTAATAAGAATAATCAACAAGGAGCTTCTACTATAACTCAGCAATATGCAAAGAATCTTTTTTTAGATTTTGATAAAACTTGGAAAAGAAAATGGGATGAAATGTGGTATACAATGCGTATAGAAGCTAATTATAGTAAAGATGAAATTTTAGAGGGATATCTTAATACAATTAATTATGGTCATGGAAAATACGGAGTTGAGAATGCCAGTAAGTACTATTTTGGTAAGTCTGCAAAAGAATTAGACTTGGCCGAAGCTACTATCTTAGCATCTATACCTAAAGCACCTAGTAATTATTCACCTTTTATTGACTATGATACTTGTAAAAAAAGGCAATTATTAATACTTAATAATTTAGTAAAAAATAATATTATTACTGAAGAAGATAAGGACAAAGCTTATGACGAAGAAATAAAACTAGTTGGTAAAGAAAATGAAGATGTCTTATCGAGCATTAATTATTATCAAGATGCTGTATTAGATGAACTTAAAAGTATTTCTACTGTTCCAAGTAATTATAGTAAAATCAATGGTTTAAAGATTTATACTACTTTAGATTATAATGCTCAAAGTATCCTAGAAAAAAATATTAAAGAGTCTTTTCCAAGTGAATCTACTTTAGAAGTTGCTAGTGTAATTATGAATCCCAATACCGGAGGAATTATTGCTCTAATTGGAGGTAGAGATTATAATAAATCTACTTTTAATAGAGCTACTGACTCAAAGAGACAAGTTGGCTCAACTATGAAACCTTATTTATACTATGCAGCCTTAGAGAATGGTTTTACTGCTAGCTCACAATTTACTAGTGAACCAACCTCTTTTCCATTGGAAAACAATAAAGTATATACTCCTAAAAACTATAATGAAAAATATGGAAATAAACCAATATCTATGGCTACAGCAATCGCTTATAGTGAGAATATTTATGCAGTAAAAACACATATGTTTTTAGGTTATGATTCTTTAATTAATGTAGCTAAGAGAGTCGGAATTAAAGAAAAACTAGATAGCGTAGCTTCTCTTCCTCTAGGTACTAATGAAATAAATATTATTAATATGACTGCTGGATATGCAGCTTTTGCTAATACTGGTTATAAAATCAAACCACATTTTATAACAAAGGTAGTTGATGGTAATGGCAATACGTTATATAAATATTCTGAAGAAAAGGAATTAGTTTTAAATCCTAGTTTAGTCTTTATTCTAAACAACATCTTAACGGCTACCTATGATCCTCTGTATATTGATTATAATTATCCTACTGCAATTAGTTTATCAGGTAAATTAAACCATAAATATGCTTTAAAAAGCGGAACAACTAGTGGTGATAATTGGAATATTGGTTTTAACAAAGATTTAGTTTGCTCTGTTTGGGTTGGATATGATAATAATAATGAATTGGTTAAATCAGACTATAAGTATGCTCAAAACATATGGTCTAAAACAGTAGAAGAGCTTGAAAAAGATAAAGAAAATACCTGGTATAAAAAGCCTTCTAATGTTGTTGGATTATTAGTAGAACCTATTACAGGAAAAGTTTCTTTAGATAAAAATAAAAATACAAAATTAATATATTTTTTAAAAGGAACAGAACCTCAAGATACTGATCCTACATTTGATGAAATAAATGCTAAAAGTAAAGAGTCTTAAGACTCTTTTTATTGTATAATATAAGTTAATTTGATATAATTTAGATAGTATGGAGGTATTATATGGAAACCATTTTACTTATATTTGTTATTATTTCTTTATTAGCCTTTATTATTGTTATTATTAATAATAAGTTTCAATTAACTATTATAAAGATAGATAAAGCTGAAGAAGATATAGATATTTATTTAGAAAAAAAGAAGGAATTACTTACAAGAACTGTACCTATTGTAAAAAAAGAGTTGAAAATAAAAGAATTTTTAGGAGAATTAGATAAATACAATAATGATCTTAATAATTTTGAAAAGCATAATCTTTTAAAAAGTAATTATAATGAATTATTTAAAACACTTGATGAAAATGAAAAACTATTAAAAAGTGATTCTTTAGTTAAAATATTAGAAGAGTTAAATGATAATGAAGAAAATATTGTAGGAGCTATTAAGTATTATAATGATTCAGTAGTTGAATTTAATCAATTAGTTGTATCTTTTCCTTGTAACTTAATTGCTTTAGTTAGAAGGTATAAAAAATTAGAATTTTATAATAATGAGAAAAGAGAAATTTTTGAAATTTTGAATCAAAAATAGAAAGAGATGAGACTATGAATTTTATTGAATCTGTTAAAGAAAGAGCTAAAAGTAATATAAAAACTATTATTCTTCCTGAATCAATGGATGAAAGAGTTTTAAAAGCTGCAGAAATTGTTTTACAAGAAGGAATTGCTAATTTAATTATTATTGGTTCTGATGATATTAAAAATAAAGGATTTGATCTAGAGAAAGCTACTATTGTTGATCCTAATACTTCAGAATTAACTGAAGATCTTACTAATAAATTATTTGAACTTCGTAAAGAAAAAGGTATGACTTATGAAGAAGCTAAAAAATTATTACTAGAGGACTATATGTATTTTGCTTGTATGCTAGTAAAAGATGGTAAAGCTGATGGAGTTGTATCTGGAGCTTGTCATTCAACTTCTAATACTCTTAGACCTGCATTACAAATTATTAAAACTGCTCCTGGAGTAGAATTAGTATCTGCTTTCTTCTTAATGGTTGTTCCTAATTGTGAATATGGTTCTAATGGCACTTTTATCTTTGCTGATAGTGGACTAGAGCAAAATCCAGATAGTGAAAAGCTTGCTTCTATTGCAGCTAGTAGTGCCGAAAGTTTTAAATTACTAGTAGAAAAAGAGCCTATTGTAGCCATGCTTTCTCATTCAACTAAAGGCAGTGCTAGTCATGCCGATGTTGATAAAGTTGTTGAAGCAACTAGAATTGCTAAAGAAAAATTTCCACAATATAAGATTGATGGAGAATTACAATTAGATGCTGCTATTGTTCCTGAAGTTGCTAAAAGTAAAGCTCCAGATAGTGAAATTGCTGGGCATGCTAATGTTCTTATTTTCCCAGATTTAGATGCTGGTAATATTGGTTATAAATTAGTTCAAAGATTAGCTAAAGCTGAAGCCTATGGTCCAATAACCCAAGGAATTGCTTCTCCAGTAAATGATCTATCTAGAGGATGTAGTTCTGAAGACATAGTTGGTGTAGTTGCTATAACAGCTGTTCAAGCACAAACAAAATAAAATATCCACAAAAATTGTGGATATTTTTATTTTTTTCATAATATCACCACATATTTTGAGATTACATTAACTATTAAGTCTATTAACATTGGTATTCCAATTATTAATGTAATGTATATCTTTCTATTGTTTGGAAGCTTTTTTAAGAATTTATCTATTTGTGGTTGAACTAAGTATAGTAATAACGTTCCACCTATTGCAAAATTTCTAGATGCATCCCAGTTAACGCGTTTATTAATATTTAAAAAATCTTTTGAATAATCCCATAACATTGTATGGAATAACTTATCGGTCATAAAATGAGAAGCATACTCAATCACAGTAGTGATAATCCAAATCAGTAAAAACACTAAAATTATTGTGACATCTAGATTTTTAATCTTTTTCGACTTAGTCTTATTTAATATTAAGAATCCAAGTCCTAGAGATACTAAGTTTACAATAATTAACCCTATTCCATATTTACTCATAAACTCACTTATATGAAAAATTTTTGGAGTAGTATACTCTATTATTGTTATATATATAAATGTTATTATTGTTAAAATAGAAATTATTAAATATAAATTATTACTTATTTTATGCTTTTTATTCATGAATTTATCTAACATAAATAATAATATTAGAATTCCGAACCCATAAATAGGAAGAAAAGGTCCAAACAAAACACCTCTATTTATGAAATGAAATGGTGGTACTACAAACCACATCCAAAACACCTCATATAACCAACCTATTAAAGCATATACACAAAAAGTTAAATAATAATCTGGAAACTTTTTTAGTATCTTTTTCACTATTCCACTCTCCAATCTATTTCTTTTAAATTATTTTCTCGTAAGAACTTATTGGTTCTAGAAAAAGGTTTACTTCCAAAGAACCCATTTCTAGCTGAAAATGGAGATGGATGAGCTGATTCAATAATTAAATGCCTAGAATTAGTAATTAGACTTTTTTTATTTCTTGCATAAGCTCCCCATAATATGAATACTACTGGTTCTTGTTTATTGTTTAGTATCTTTATAATATCATCAGTAAAGGTCTCCCAACCTTTATCTTTATGAGATGTAGGCTTGTGTTCTTCTACTGTTAAAACTGCGTTTAATAATAATACCCCTTGTTTAGCCCAAGGTTTTAGAGAATTAGACTTAGGAAAAGATATTCCTAAATCACTTTCTAATTCTTTAAAGATATTCTGTAGAGATGGTGGTTTTAAAACCTCATTGCTTACAGAAAAGGATAATCCTTCAGCTTGATTAGGTCCATGATATGGATCTTGGCCTAAGATTACTACTTTTACATTATCAAAAGAAGTATATCTAAAAGCATTAAATACTTCATTTTGTTTAGGATAAATTGTTTTTGTTTGATACTCTTTTTTTACAAAATTTAATAGTTTTTTAAAGTATTCCTTCTGATATTCATCTTGTAAAAGAATATCCCAATCATTTCCTATCATATTAGTCACCTATTTCATATTCTTTTAATACTAGTTTTATATCTTCTACATCATCAGGTTTAACTGCTCTTCCTTTAATTCCAAACAAATTAGCTGTTTTAATATTATCTTCCCTATCATCTATAAATAAACTCTCTTCTGGATTAATACTATATTTATCAATTAAGTACTTATATATGCCTTCATAAGGTTTAATCATATGTATTTGATAAGATAAAGCTACTCCATCAAATAAGTATTCTATATCTTTTATAACTTTTTCATAACTATATTCATTAGTATTAGATAATAGATATACTTTGTATCCTTGCTTTTTTAAATCTTTAATTATTTCTATTACTTCTTGTTGAATATGCCTATATTTATCAAAATTATTCATAAAATCTATTACTAAGTCTTTATATTTATTATTACTTCGATCATTTATAATATCAATAATTTCTTTTCTAGAAAGATAACCAGTATCAATAAGTCCCAATCCTCCCCATTCTGGAGAATTTACAACATTATTCACTATGAAATCTTGTTCTTCTTCTGATGAAGTAAATTTCTTGGCTATTTCCTTAGCATTAAAAGTCATTAATACATTACCAAAATCAAATATTATATTTTTCATATTTCACCTACTTATGATAACTTTCATTATTATTAATTTTATAAGCTCTATATATTTGTTCTAAAAGAATTACTCTAAACAGCTGATGAGGAAAAGTCATCTTTGAGAAAGATAAATGCATATTAGCTTTATTCTTAATACTATCAGCTAAGCCGTAACTTCCTCCTATAACAAAAGTTATATTACTATTCTTAATTAAAACTTTTCTTATTTTTTCAGCAAATTCAGGAGATGAATACTCTTCACCTTCAATCTCTAAAGTAATTACATAATCTTTTTCATTAAGATACTTCTCTATTTTAGAAGCTTCTAGGGAAATAGCTTTTGTTTTCTCAACTAAACCCTCATCCTTTATTTCAATAATTTCCAAGTTTGTATACTTAGAAATTCTTTTTTTATATTCTTTTATCGCTTCTTGTAAGTACTTTTCTTTTATAAATCCTACTGTTATTATTTTGATCATATTCTCGACCTTCTTTTATTAATTCTTTATTTTTAGCATATTCTATAAAATCATCTAATAGTAACCTATACTCTATTTTCCATTTATTCTTGGCATATACTTCTAGAACTATTGATAAAACATCTTCTTCTCCAATATTAGTAGTTACTTGCTTTATTTTATCTCTACTAATAGAAGTATTAGTTTTTGTATGCATATTCCAATTGTCTACTTGATTAGTATTAAAATCACTAAATGGCCCATATTGTTCTTTGGCAATTAGATATTCAAGAGAAGCTTGTTCATTATTCAATTTAGCTTTATGTTCATCTAAATCATCTATCAAATAATCTTTCCCCTCTTCAATATCTAATACTAGATAAATTCTTTCTTTTAAATAGTTATAGAAGTATTCAAATAATAGACCTTTTCTAATAGAATCATCTAAATATTTCTGAGATATAAATTCATCTGCCCAAGTAATTAATCTTTCTTGTTTTTCTTCATATCTTTCATAATTATAAAGATTTAAGATGTCTTTAGATCCATATATTTTATTGATTAGAATTCTTAACCATACTTCCATTATTTCAAGAATTCCTATTTCACCAACACTAAAGAATACTTTAGGTGTATTTTCTATTCCTGCAGAATTCTCTCCAACAGTTGATTTTAAACCATTTTCCTTAATATCTTCTATATTACTTATATGTGTAAAATGAAAAAAACTATTCTCTGGTAAATCATCAATTGTTATTTTTTTCATACTACACCTCTATTATTGTGGATTCTTCATATTGCTTAGCAATCATTATATCTACTGATTTATCTATTCCTACTTCTTGCATCGCTTCTAATGCTTTTTCTGGAGTATTATTTTTTTCACTTAGATGTGCTAAAACTACTAGTTTGGTATTTTTACCAATTACTTTTTTTAAATACTTAGCTGTTGTTTTATTAGATAGATGCCCTTGATCACTAATTACTCTTTCTTTTAAGAATCTAGGATATGGACCATCCATTAACATTATTTCATCATGGTTACTTTCTATTATATAAGCATTTTTATCTATCATTTTATTTAAATACTTTCTATTTATATAACCGGTATCAGTCACATAAACTAAGCTCTTATTTAAATAATTTATGATATAACCTACTGAATAAGGAACATCATGTGAAGTATGAATTAACTCTATATTAATATCATTAATCATAAAGTTATCTTCAATAAAAATACATCTATCTAATTCAACATATTCTTTAAGGCTTTCATACATTTCTTTGGGGATATAAATATTTAATTTAGTATGCTTTAAAAGAGCTCCTAATCCTTTTATGTGGTCATTATGACAATGTGTTATGAGAATCCCTGAAAAATTAGTAAAAGAAAGGGAATTTTCTTCTAAACTTCTTTTTAAAGTTAAGTAAGAAATTCCCATATCAATTATTAAATTAGTATTATCACATAGCACTATTGTACAATTTCCTTTTGATCCACTTGCGATAATTTTAAACTTCATTTTAATAGAAACTCATAGCATTTAGTGCTACGCCTCCACGATATGGATAACCTTTCCAAATAGCAAAGTGTAAATGTACTCCTGTTGCAAAACCAGTTTGTCCCATTCCACCTATAACTTGTCCTTTTTCTACATAGTCACCAGCTTTTACATAGCGACAACCATTACATAAATGTGCATACATAGAATAGTATCCATTATGATGATCAATAGTGATGAATTGTCCATTATCATATTTATAACTTGATTGAACTACTGTTCCTGATTGAGCTGCAAAGATATTTGATCCATATCCACAACCATTAATATCAGTACCATCATGGAATGATCCCCAACGCCAACCAAATGGACTTGAAACACTTGAGCAAGATGCTGGCCATCCCCATTGACCTCTTGTTGCAACTACAGTACCATATCCTCCACCATAGTATTCTGAATAATATGATTTTTTACCACCTTTAATAATAATTTCATTAATTGGATCCTTTATTATTTCTGTCGAAGTAGTAACTGCATTTACTGTTTCTCCATTGATTTTTTGAACTTTCTGAGTAACTTTATTTTCTCCAGCTACTCCTTTTTGAAGTACTTTTTCATATCCCACTAATTGATTATTGTCATATCTTGTTTCAGTGTTATACTTCTTTTGCTCTCTTTTTACCACATGATCTTCTTCTACTAAACTAAATTGTGGTTTTAAAATACCCAAAGTTACAACTTGACCTGGTGATAATAAGCTGTTTTCATCTTGTAAATCAGGATTAGCTATTAAAAATTCTTCTACTGATATTTTATTATTAAATGCTACATCACTAATAGTATCTCCATCTTTAATTGTATATTTAGCTTGATCTTCTGTTGTACCAAATAATAAATACTTACTTAAATCATCCTCTGATTCATAAATTTGCTTATCTACAGGTATCTTTGCTCGTTTAATTGTAATCTTATTTTTTATGTATATTGCCTCAATTATTTTCCCTGTATCTTGTATTTCTTTTTGAGTATTATTAGCAAAGTTATCATAATCTTCAGGTTTAATGAATGATTTAGCTGTCTTTTCTATTGAATTAGTAAAAACTTCTTTCTTCAATACATAGATACTTTGAGTTTTTGGCTTTTCCGTCTTACCCTTTTCATTCTTTGTTTCAATACCTCTGATTTTAACAATATAACCATCGATAGTAAAAGGTGAAATATCTTTTATTTCTTCATAAACTTCTTTATTTGTTTTTAATTCATTACTAAAAGTTATTTCTTTTTCAATATCTAAATCAGTAGGAGCATAAACCTTATTAACATTATACTTTCTTTTTATTTCTTCCTGTTTTTCATCAATATAATTCTCAAAAGAATTTTTTGACTTAATAAGTCCTAAAGATTTACCTTTTAAATAAACTCGATAAACTGTATGTGGTTCGTTATTAATATTGGTAAAACCGGTAGTAATCACTAGTGAAAATAATAAAAGTATTGTCATTATAATCTTAATATTTTTATTCACTTGATTTTTCCTCCATATTTTTATTATCTTTTCTTAAATTTAAGAATGTTGATGTATTTTTCTTAAATAATAGCTCTATTCTAGCTGTAGGTCCACTACGATGCTTAGCTATATTTACTTCAATTATACTATTATCATCAGTTTTTGATATATCTGTATTTTTATAGTAGTCATCACGGTATAAGAATGTAACAATATCAGCATCTTGTTCAATTGATCCTGAATCCCTTAAGTCACTTAATACCGGTCTTTTATCTTCTCTTTGATCTACACTACGTGATAATTGTGATAGTGCTATTATTGGAACTCCTAATTCTAGTGCCAAGGTCTTTAAACTTCTTGAAATATCTGAAACTTCTTGTTGACGATTAGCTCCATAGTTCTTTCCACCTGATAATAATTGTAAATAGTCGACTATGATTAAAGCTAATCCCTTTTCACTACTAGCTAATCTACGGCATTTAGCTCTTAATTCACCAATAGTTATTCCAGCAGTATCTTCAATTATTAAATTTGATGAAGATAATTGAGCAGCAGCTTCATTAATTCTCTTCCAATCTTGATTTAATAAATTACCTGTTCTAAGTTTAAACCCATCTACTTGCCCTAAAGATGATAAGATACGCATAGCTAATTGTTCTGCATTCATTTCTAAGTTGAACAATACTACAGATTTATCCTGTGTCATAGCTACATGTGTAGCTATATTTAAAGCAAAGGCTGTTTTTCCAACAGCTGGTCTAGCGGCTAAAATAATCAATTCATTAGGATGTAATCCTGTAGTAATCCTATCAAAATCATACCATCCAGTAGCTAAACCCGTTATTTCTCTTTTTTGCTCAGATAAAGTTTCTAAATCTTCTTGAACTTTTGCTACTACATCTTTTATTGGTCTAAATTCACTACTAGTTCTCTTCTTTACAATATTTAATATTTTCTTTTCAGAACTATCTAAAATTTCATTTACTGTTTCATCAGTTCGATAACCATCTGAAGCTATTTCAGTAGCTGTTTCTATCAAGTTCCTTAAAATAGCTGATTCTTCAACTGCTTGAAGATAAAAGTCTATATTAGCAGCTGTTGGTACATAGTTTAATATCTCTGTTAAATATTCTACCCCTCCAACAGCACTTATTTCATTTTTCTTTTGTAAAATACTTGTTACTGTTGTAACATCAATTGGTGTATTTTCATCTAATAAAGTTGTCATAGCAGAAAATATTTTACCATTTTTTTCACTATAAAAAGATTCTGGCATCAATCTTTCAGCAGCTTTTTGAATAGCATACTTTGATAGAAAACATGATCCCAAAACGGCTTGCTCTGCTTCTAAATTGTGGGGTAATACCTTTGTTGGCATTTTATCACCTCTACTTTATTACATGAACTTTTATAACTGCAACTATATCTTGATGAAGATTAATTTTAACACTATGGAAACCTAGTGTTGAAATTGAACCATCAATATCTATCATATTTTTTTCTACTTTATATCCCTTTTTTTCTAATTCATCTTTTATTTGTTTAACGCTAATACTTCCAAAAACTTTATCTCCAGCACCTGTTTTTACCTTGAATTCCAATGTTTCTTTTGATAAAGCCTCTTTCATTTTCTTAGCATTTTCTTTATTTATTTCTTCTTCTTTAGCTTTTTTTGCTTTTTCATGTTCTAATTTAGCAAGATTTTCTTTTGTTTTCTTGACAGCATATCCATTTTTAATCAAAAAGTTTTCAGCATAACCATCTTTGACGTTTTTTATTTGCCCCTTTTTACCCTGATTCTTTAAATCTTTGATAAAAATTACTTCCATTTTACTCGCCTTCTTCTTTAATTATTGCTTTAATTTCTTGTGCTACTTTATTAACAGTGCTATCTTCAAATTTAGCAGCTCCACTATAAGTATCTCCTCCGCCACCAACTTTGGTTAAAACCTTAGTAATATCATAGTTTCCTAAGCTTCTTGCACTAACACCAATAGTATCCTTTCCTATTCTTCCTACTACAAAAGAAGCTTCAATATTATTAAAGAATAATAATGTCTCTGCCACTTTAGCTAAATCTTCTCTTCTATAAATAGTATTTTGAGTAGCTTTAGTAAATGCAACATTACCTTCTAAAGTCTCAATTGCAGCCATTAATTTTTGTCGTTCAGTATATTCAACAATATCTTGTTTCAATAAATATTGAACTTTTTTGGCACTTGCTCCTAATGATGTTAAATAATATGATGTATAAAATGTTTCAGCTGTAGTATTCAATGTATAGTTATTAGTATCAAGAACTATACCTGATAAAAGAATGGTAGCATAATATGAATCAATCTCAACATCATAATATTCAATTAAACTAGTAACCATCTCACAAGTACTAGATACTTTATTATCATTAATCATAATCCCATCTTTAATTGATGTTTTACCAAGATCATGATGATCAATAATCAATTTATTATCAAATTTCTTTAATAACTCTGGCGCTTGAACTAATTCACTTTTATTAGTATCTAGTATTACTAGTAAATTTTTGCTTTCATTAGGAAACATATATTCTTCTATATTTTCACTCTTAATTACTTCAATAACCCCATCTAATTCTCTTAAAACTTTCTCAACACCTGGTTCATGTGTTTTATCATCGATGACTATAAAGCTTTTCTTTTTACGGCGCTTTAAAATCATATACATTCCAATAGAACTACCTAGTGCATCTAAGTCTAAGTCTTTATGAGCCATTAAAAATACATGTTTAGCTTTATTTATAGCTTTATTAATTTTTCTTCTTTCATTAACTATACTCATAATTCCTCCTATAAGAACTCATTATTATTATATAATAGATTAGTATTTTTGTCTAATAAATCACTATTTAAAATTATCAAAAAAAACAAGATTTAATAATCTTGTTTTTTACTTATCTTTTTTTATTTACTATTAATGACAATATGAATCACCCTCAGTAGTAACATCACACCTTAATCCACCTGCTGATACATATACTTGTCCAGATGGATATATCATTCCTGCTGTTCCTGACTTACTGAACATACAACGAGTTGAAGGATAAGTACATGTTGCTACTGTACTAGCATTAATTGCTCCTATATTAGCTTCATAAATTGGCTTGTCGTCTTCTCCTGATTCGTTTACTCCACCTCTTAAATAATAAACGTTTCCTTCATAAACAAATCCTATTTCAGCTGTATCCACCAAACCATTTTTTATCTTATGTCTTAAGAATACTGTTGATCCTGTAACACTAGATAATCCCTCATAACTAGTATATGTTGTTCCTAAACTTGATGATGAATCTCCAATTGATACAGTATTATCATTATCTCTATAAAGATAATCTCTTATACTTTGAGCACTATTATTAGCTTGTTGATAAGTAACTGTGAAACTAAAAGTCATTGATTCTGCTGTTGAAGGCATTTGACTAGCATCAATATTTGATTTATAAGCAATTCTTACTCGAAAAGACTCGCTATCTCCAGCAGCTAATAAATGATTTTCTTGAATAGCTATTCCATCTGCATATTTTACTGAATATTCTAAGTAGTCAGGTAATGTAGTAATAGTTGCTCCATTACGCTTTGATGTTACTGAAGAAATCATACCATCAATTGTTCCAGAATTTACTGCATCTACAGTAAATTCATAGAAATCTCCTGGATTAGGTAATGAAATAGTATAATTAACTGTTGTTCCTGCAGCATCAATAGTAGCTTTATTTGCATTACTAGTACTAACACTTCCACTAGTTATCTGGACATTTTCCCAATGAATATTCCAAGTGGGATTATTGATACCAGCTGTTCCTGTTATATTCAATGTAGATTGTATTGCTGCATATCCAATACTAATTGCAAGTAATAAAACAATCGTTACTATTATCATAATTTTTCTTTTATTATTTGTTCTCATTTTAATTCTCCTACTATCTATACAAAGTATACTAATTTTAGGATTTTTTTTCAATATATTTAAAAAAAAAAGATAAAATATTAAATTTTATCTTGAATAAGGCATTAATGCTATTGCACGAGCTCTTTTTATTTGCTTTGAAATATATCTTTGATGTAATGCACAGTTTCCTGTTACACGTCTTGGAACAATTTTTCCCTTTTCATTTGTATATCTCTTTAATGTTTCTACATCTTTATAATCAACTGTTTTACCAGTACACATAGCACATACTTTTTTCTTTTTACGATTGAATTCTGCCATAATTTCCCTCCTTTTTAGAATGGTAATTCATCATCACTAATTTCGATACTTGATCCGAAATCGGCAAATGGATTACTATCTACATCCGTACCTTTTGGTTCTTTTTCATCTCCAAAATCATATGGTGTAGGTTCCTCATTATGTGATCCATTTGAACTATTATTTGAGGAATTCTTTGATCCTAAAAATTCAACATTATCAGCAACTACTTCTGTTACATATCTTTTTTGGCCATCTTTATCATCATAGCTTCTAGTTTGAATTCTACCATCGATAGCTACTTGACTACCTTGAGAAAGATAATTCTTAACATTCTCTGCTTGTTTTCTCCATACCACTATGTTAATAAAATCTGCTTCTCTTTCTCCTTGTTGATTAGAAAAATTTCTATTTACAGCAAGTGAAAATGTAGCAACAGGAGTATTATTACCTGTATATCTTAATTCTGGATCTCTTGTTAATCTTCCTATTAAAAATACTTTATTCATAACATTACCTCTTTTTTTCTTAATCTTCTACTTTTACGATTAAATGACGAAGTAGATTTTCATTGATTCTAGCTACACGATTAAATTCTTGTTCTGCTTCTTTAGAAGCTTCTACTACTAATAAATAATAATATCCTGTAGTATATTTTTTAATTTCGTAAGCTAATTCTTTTTGTCCCATTGCTTTTTCATCTACTACTTTTGCTTTTGCATCTGTTAAAACCTTTTTCATAGCTTCAGCTGTATTCTTGATTTCAGCTTCTTCCATATCTGGTCTAACAATGAACATTATTTCGTATTTATTCATCATTGCACCTCCTTTTGGACTAATGGCTATCACTTGATAGCAAGGAGTATTTAAAATACTCGTATGTATTATAACAAAATAATTCTTAAATGTCTAGTTTTATAAAATATTTAATGTTATAATTTCTTTAAGGTGATTAAATGGAATTAATTGAAAAAAAATGTCCTAATTGTGGAGCGTCATTGGAATTTGGTGATAATGATAAATCTTGTACTTGTAATTATTGCCATAGAAGTTTTATGATTGAGAAAAATACTACTTTAGATGTAGAAAATTTTGCTGAACAGTTTGATTTAAAAGAATTAGAAAAGAACATGGAAGCTGCAAATAAGTTACTTGATAAAATGATGCCTAAAAACACACCGTTTATGATTATATTTACTATTGGATTTATATTAATAATAGGTGTTATTATATTTGCAATCATAGGAAGTTAATTTGTGGAGGTAATTAGATGAAATTAATAGAAAAGAAATGTCCTAATTGTGGAGGAAGTTTAGAATTTAGTGAAACAGCTAAATCTTGTAAATGTGAGTATTGTCATAGAGCGTTTGAAATTGAAAGAGATGAAAAGTTAGATGTTAATAATATAGCTGAACAATTTAATTTGAGCGAATTACAAGCTCCTCTTAAGGTAGCTAAAAAGGCTTTTATTGGTAGTTATATTGTTGCTGGAATCATTGGAATCATTGGCATTGTTATGTTTATTATAATTGGTTCTCAGATTTTAGGTGCCTTTACTGGTGGATCACTATATACTGATGTAGCTCAATTTAATAATGAAGATTATGGTGATTTTGATAATAATGCTCCTTTTGTAATAAGAGAAAATGATGATAATTTAAATGATTTTAATTTAGATTCACGAAAAAGACAAAAAACATACCTTATATATGATAAAAAAGGTAAGACTAATACAATTTATGTAGTTTACAAAGTAGGTTATAAAAAGACTTTTGAAAAAAATAGAGTTTTTATCTATGTACCTATCAAATATGAAGACTTAAGGAAAGGAAGTTCTATAGTTTTTCAATTAGATAATGGAAAAATAGAAGCTCCTGAATATTATCTTACTGAAGATAAATCAGAATTTACTTATGGTTATGAAGATATTGAGACTTTTGAAAATGAAGTAATAAAACCTTTAGAAAGTGAATATCAAGTATCACAAAAATAAAAAGAGCAATGCTCTTTTTTTATTTGTAATAGAAGCCTACAAAGTTTTGTCCACCTTCAGTTTGGTTTCCTTTTACTTCTTCTACATGTGAATAATAATTAGAATCTTTTACTGTATCTATAGGTGAAATTTCTATATGAGTTATACCAAGGTCTTTTAATTGCTTTTCTATTGCTCCTACTAAATCAATATGATAATTATCTCCTTGTTTTATTATGAAATTATCCCATACATCTTTATTTGTTGCCCACTTCGGATATTTATCATAGACATAAGATTCTTTTTTTATACAACTTCCTATATAAACATAAATATCATTAATATCACTACCACAGCAACCAAATAAAGCTTTAATTGTATCTTGTGGTAAGTTTCTATTTATATATGGAGCTCCACAATGGGCTAAAGCTGTATATCCTTTTTTTCTATCTTCACAGATTATAATTGGACAGTCAGCTTGAGGATTACCAACTATAATCTTAGGATATTTTTGAGAAATAACTAAAATATCTGCTGGTAAATCTTCATAAAAATAATCTTCTTTATTCATATGTGACTTATCTAATAAAATATATTTTCCATCAGGATAATCTACAGGACTTAGTCCTTTTTGTCTAGCCCTAAATATGTGATTACCATCAACACCTAGTTTTTTTCCTAAATTCAATCTATCTTGATGATACTTTTCATATCTTTCTTCTTCGCTGACTCCTTTAGGATAAAACTTTGGGTTTTTTGACATTTTCCCATCTAATTTATTACTCTCAAATATTACTATTTTACTCTTCATATTAAACATTAAATCTAAAGTGACAGATATCTCCATCCTGCATTAAATAGTCTTTTCCCTCTACTCTAGCCTTTCCTGCTTCTCTAACTTTTAATTCACTACCATAATTAATTAAATCTTCATAAGATATTACTTCTGCTCTTATAAATCCTTTTTCAAAATCAGTATGGATAATACCAGCACATTCTTTAGCATTCATTCCTTTTTTAAAAGTCCAAGCTCTTACTTCATCTTTTCCTACTGTGAAATATGTAGCAAGTCCTAGAATATCATAAGTAGCTTTTATTAATTTATCCAACCCACTACCATCTAATCCAAGTCCCTCAAGCATTTCTTGCTTGTCTTCTGGATCTAATTCACTTAATTCTTCTTCTACTTTAGCACATAAGCTAACTACTCTAGCGTTTTCTTTAGATGCATATTCCTTTACTTTTAAAACATATTCATTATCAGGATTATCTAATTCTTCTTCTTTGATATTTGCTAGATAAATAATTGGTTTTAATGTTAAAAAACTGTATGATTTAATAATCTTCTTTTCTTCATCAGATAAATCTAATTGACGAAGAGGTTTTTCTTCCTCTAGGGCCTTTTTACATTTTTCTAAGACTTCAGTTTCTAAGATATCATCTTTATTTTTAGTAGTTCTTGCTTTCTTAGCAACTCTTTCTAATCTACTATTAATAATATCTAAGTCTGCGATTGCTAATTCAAGATTAATTGTTTCAATATCTCTAATTGGATCTATTCCACCTTCTACATGGATTATTTTACCATCATCAAAACATCTTACTACTTCAACAATAGCATCTGTTTCTCTAATATGAGCTAAGAATTTATTTCCTAAACCTTCACCTTTAGATGCTCCTTTTACTAATCCTGCGATATCAGTAAATTCATAGGCTGTTGGAATAAATCTCTCTGGATCATACATTTCTTTTAATTTATCCATTCTTTCATCTGGTACTGTTACTACACCAACATTTGGTTCTATTGTTGCGAAAGGATAGTTTTCTGCTAATATTTTTTGATTAGTAATTGCATTAAAAAGTGTAGACTTCCCTACGTTTGGTAAACCTACTATTCCTGCTGTTAAACTCATAGTATCCCTCTTTTCTTCACTTATTATAACACAAAGAAAAAAATACCTAAAGGTATTATTTTTCTTCATATATTTTTATTGTATTAGTTTCTCTACTAGGAATAGTTGCCTTTTTCATTTCATAACCCCAGTCTATTTCATAGTCTGGTAATAACTTAGTCTTAAAAGGCATCATTCTTGGCATTAAGATAATTGCTGAAAAAATACTAAGCGTTTTTAATTCAGCAACAGAAATTAGAGGTTCTTCTTTGTTATCTACTATGTGTGTACCACAATTTTTAGATATTTCTTCTAATGTGTAAATATCATTTGATAATAGATAAATAGTATTTCCAAAACACATTTTTAGTATTTCAACATCCTCTTTAGAATACATATTAGCTAAGTGTACAAAGCTTTGAATAGCTACTGTAACTCTAATATTTATTGATCTACAATAACCTAATTTCAATGCAAAATCTTTAATAGGTATCAACGAATCAAACTCATCTAATAGTAAATTTAATCTTTTTTCTTTATTGCCATATAGTGAAACTGCATCCATCACTTGATTAGCAAATAATGGGATTAAATTACGACAAAAACTATTAATACCAGTTACTATAAAGATAGCTGTCTTTTCATTACTTACTGTAGAAAAATCAAAGTCACTAGTTGAAAGCATATTAGCTAAATTTTCTTTAGATAAATATCTTTCAATCTTTTGATTAAATACTGAGATAATACTTCCTCTAGTTTCTGGTGGAGCTTGTAATGTCCCTGCTAATTTCATGAACATTATAGGATCCTTTTCTGATTTCTTTAAAAACTTTTCACTGGAAGTTTTATCCAACAATGAATTAGCTAATTTTGCAACACTATTTAAATTAATTTCTTCATCTTTTGCATTTCTAAATAAATATAATACCAATCCAGTAAAATAATTAATAGTTGAATTTGTCCAAAAAGGATCAGTTTCTTGTCTATGTGTATCAGCAATTAAATAGTAACCTAAATCCTCAATTAACTCTATTGCTTTATCTGAATTTCCTTCTTTAAATTGCTTATAAGCTAAAGTAAGTGGATTCCAACTATTTCCCATACGTGAATCTTCAAAATCTATCACAATGTTTTTATAACCTTCATCTTCTAATTTTTGGGCTGTTCTTCCAAAAATTTCACCTTTAGGGTCATTTATCACTATTGATTCTTCTGCCATCATTGCTAATTTTAGAAGCGGTAAGATAACAGTCTGAGTCTTTCCACTACCTGTACTTCCAATTAATAGATTATGTGCTTCACTTGTATCAATGTATAGATATTTATCATCATACATTACTGGTAATCCAGATTTTTTTACTCCTGTATCTAGATTTACTGCTGCTGCTTTCTTCTGCATCGCTTCTCTTGTGGACCATTCTGAATAACTCATATTATTCCTCCTTTCTGCTTATATTAAACTACACATTTTCAAAATTATTTAAACAATAACGACTTTTATGATATAATTTACTTGGTGATGTAAATGTTTTCTAATGATTTAATCATACAAATATTAATTTATATAGAAAACAATCTTTATAAAAAAATATCAATAGATGAATTATCTATTACTTTTCATTACAATAAAGACTATATTATGAGACTGTTTAAAAAAGAAATTGGCTATACTATTATTGATTATATAAATCATAAGAGAATCTATAATTCATTAATATCATTCAAATATAAGAATATATCTATTTTAAATATTTCTATTAATTATGGTTTTTATTCTCAAGAGTACTTTTGTGAGATATTTCATAAAATTATTGGTGTAGCACCTACTGATTATCACAAATTTGTGTTATTTGAAAGTTCTCTTTCTTATGAAAAAATAAATACCATTCAAACTAATCTTTCAAAACTGGATTATAAATTGCGTAAAATTGATTCATATCTTACTAATATTCCTCCTAAAACTACAGTTAAATCTTTATCTATATTCAAATAAAAAAACTCGATTTTACGAGTTTATTTTTTATATTGTTGGAGATACTCCAGGTCCTATAGGTATTCCTATAATATACCATCCTATTATAATAAGTATCCATGTTATTGATATAATTACAAAATATGGAGCAATCATACTAAGTGACTTTTTTATTGTATAAGGTTTTTCTTTATGTAAATTATAGATATTTAAATACCCAATATATATTACAAATGATGCAAGTAAAGGAGTAAATCCTTTCGTCATAGAATCACCTGCTCTTAAAACTATTTGAGCAAATTGTGGTGATATATTTGATTGCATAAACATCGGAACCATGATTGGTGAAAAAATCATCCATTTACTAGCTGAAGATGTTAAGAAGAAATTTGATAGAGCTATCAACAATAATGAAATTATTATTAATGGAATTCCTCCTAAAGTCATATATTCTAATAAACTAGCTAACCAAGCGGTTATAATCATACCGATATTACTTTTTCTAAACACAGCTATAAATTGTGAAACAACAAATATTAATATAAAAATACTTCCAATTCCAGAAAATCTTTTACTGGCATTCTCAATTATTTCTTTGTCATTTTTTATCGATTTACTTCCAAATCCATAAGCAATTCCTGCTAAAACAAATAGTAATGAAACCAAGTATGTAAAACCATCTTGAAAATATGAATTTTCACCAAATAATTGATTTACATAAGTGTTTTCATTCATATCCAATAATAAACCAGAAAATGGTAAATTTGGAATTAGAGAATAAATAAATATTAATAAAACTATAATTGAAACAACCAATGCTGATCTTAATCCTTTTTTCTCATATTTATCTTTCTCAATCAATCTTTGTTCTTCTTCTTCAATATTTATAACTTTATAAGTTTCTGTCTTAGAAAATTCATCATCTTTCTTATATTTTCCAATCCTAGGAGCAATTATTTTTTCAATTGTAAAAGTTCCTACTATTGATAAAATTATTGTTGTAACAATGATAAATATCAAATTAGAACTTAATGCTATATGTGTTGTATCGTCAATTAACATTGCAGCATCTTTAGTGTAATTCATTAAAGCCATTTCCATTGAACCAACAAAAATTGATACTCCATAACCAAATGAAACTCCACAGAATGCTGTAACAATACCTAAAATAGGATTTCTATTATTTATAAAATATACTATTGCTACCAAAGGAATTAAAATTGCATACCCTACTTCATTAATCAATGATGAAGTTATAGCAATAAAAATTACCAAGAAAGTTAAAGCTGCTTTAGGAATTTTGCTTAGATGTCTCCTCGTAAATGTTTCTATAAAACCCGTTCCCTCACCAACAGTTATTCCTATTAATGATAATAGTAACATTCCTAATGGTCCAAAACTAAGAAAGTTTTTCGCAGCATTACTAATTATAAATTTTATTCCATCAAACGATAAAAGATTCTCAACAGTAATCAACGTAGGTTCCAATTCTTTAGTATTTACATTAACTATATTATAAGTAGCTTGAACTTGTAAAAGTGAAAATAATCCACTTAATAATACTACTAAGAAAGTTAAAAAAATAAATACTGTTATCGGATGAAAATAAAACTTCTTTAATTTTAATTTTCTTCTGTCTCTCATATAAGATCCTTTCTAATCAAGAATTTTCTTGATTTTTTTATTAAAATCTATTCTGGGAATAAGAACTGTTCTTCCACAATTAAGGCACTTTATTTTAATATCTGCCCCTACTCTAACAATTTCCCATTCATTACCACCACATGGATGCTGTTTCTTCATTACTACTTTTGTACCTAAATCATAATTTTTATTTTCCATTATGCACCTCTATTTGTTGATATGGGATTTTAATTTTTGATTTATCAAATTCTTTTTTTATCTCTTTTCTTAGAAATCTTTCTGTAGCAAATTGTTTCATTGACTCTGTTTCAACAACAACTCGATAAACAAGTCCTGAATCAGATAATGAATTAACACCCCAAACTTCCAATTCTCCTGTTGCATTTGGTATTTTTCCACTTAATCTTTCTTTTAATTGTTCAAATGCTTTTTCAATATCTTCTTCCTTACATTCATATGCAATTAATACATCAATTACTGCTAAAGAATTATTTTCACTATAGTTAATAATATTGTCCATATAGTGATTAGCTATAATTTTAGTAGCTCCTTTAAAATTTCTAATTCTTGTAGTTCTTAATCCTATAAATGTTACTTCTCCCATAAATCCATCTACTTCGATAGTATCACCTATTTCATATTCTCCTTCAGTGATAATTGAGAAACCAGCAATAAGATCAGTAGCTAAATCTTTAAATGCTAGTCCTATAACTGCTGTTCCTATTCCTAATCCTGCTACAATAGACTTAACATTAACACCAAAAACAGATAGAATTGCTAAGATAACACAAATAATTATTAAATACTTAATTATATTAATTATCAAAACTTTTAAAGTGTTAATACGTTGTTTTTTTTCTCCTTTTAAGTTTCTTTTATCAACTAGCTTTGAAATTATCTTTTTTAAGACTGTAAAAGAAATTATTCCAATAATTATATAAACAAAAGGAACAATTATTAATTTTAATTCAACATCTAATCCAAATAATTTAATCATATTACTCTTCAACCTCAATATTCATATATTCTAATAATCTATTTAAATCATTATCATTTACAAAACTAATTTCTATTTTATTCTTTTTAATTGTTACTTTCGTACCCAACTTTTCACTTAATTCTGTTTGAAGATAAACATATTGAGAATTTTTTTCTTGTTTCTTCTTTTGAGGATTAGTTTTAATTATTGTTGGCTCCATAGTCAACTTTTCTAATTCTCTTACACTTATTCCTTCTGATATTACTCTTTTTGCTAATTCTTCTTGTTGCTCAGAATCTTGTAATTTACTTAAAACTCTTGCATGCCCCATTGATAATTCTTTATTAACTATCTGTTGTTGAATATCTTGAGGTAAAGAAAGCAACCCTAGCATATTTGTTATATGACTTCTACTTTTACCTAATCTCTTTGCTAATTCTTCTTGAGTTAATACTAAAGTCTCTTGTAATTTTTTATAAGCTGATGCTTCTTCAATTGCTGATAAATCTTCTCTTTGAAGATTTTCAAGTAACGCGATTTCCATCATTTGTTTATCATTAAAATCTTTTACAATAGCAGGGATTTCTGTTAAACCTGCCATTCTTGATGCTTTTACTCTTCTTTCTCCAGCTATTATTTCATATCCTTTGATTGATTTTTTAGCTATTATCGGTTGGATTACTCCATGTTCTTTAATTGATTCAGCCAATTCTTTTAGTGCTTCTTCATCAAAATTTTTTCTAGGTTGATATGGATTACTTCTTAATTCATCTAAGTTTAACATTTCTATTTCTTCTCTTGGTGTTTCATTAACTATTTTTTCTTCTACAGCACTATAATCAATGACTTCGTTATTAAACAATTCTTCTAATCCTTTTCCTAAAGCTCTTCTTTTAGGAATTCCACTTTCAGAAATATTATTTGTTTCCATTTCTTTCAATCACTTCCTTTGCTAAATTTAGGTAAGCCTCTGCACCTCTACTTTTTGGTTCATAAGTTATTATAGGTTCTCCATGTGATGGAGCTTCTGTTAGTTTTACTAATCTTGGAATAATTGTGTTATATACTTTTTCTTTAAAGAAGCTTCTAATATCTTCAACCACTTCAAATCCTAAGTTAGTTCTTGAATCTAACATTGTTAATAAAACTCCTTCAATATCCAAGTTAGGATTTAAAGTTTTTTGTGCTAACATTATTGTTTTTAATAGTTGAGTTATTCCCTCTAAAGCAAAAAATTCACATTGCACTGGAATTATTACAGAATTAGAAGCTGTTAAAGCGTTTGTAGTAATAACATCAAGCGCTGGAGGACAGTCCAAAATTATATAATCGAAGCTATCTTTGATGTCAGCAAGACAATTCTTTAATTGTTCTCCTTTTTTATAACCTGCTTGTGTTCTACTCTTTTCTAAAAATTCAGCATTTAATCCAGCTAAATTGATTGTTGATGGTATAACAAAAAAATCTTTGTATTTTGTTTTTAATATTGCTTCTTTAATGCTACATTCGCCTGTTAAAACTTCATAAATACTTTTATTAATATCTCCTTTGTTAATTCCCACACCTGTTGTTGTATTTCCTTGAGGATCTAAATCTATTAAAAGTGTTTTTTTACCTAATACTGCTAATGAAGCAGATAAATTTATACTAGTAGTTGTCTTACCAACTCCACCTTTTTGATTTACTAACGATATTATTTTTCCCATCGAATCACCCATTTTTCAATTTCCTTTTTTATTGTACCAAATAATACGTTTTTTTTAAATGCTTTTATAAAAAAAAGTAGATTTTTATCACCATCTACTTTTCTATTATTTTTCTATCTTTATAATCATTTGATATGATTTTTCAAAATCCATTTCATCAGCATTTAGATTAATTCCATGCTTTTTTAAATCTTCTATAGTATTTTTTATTTTTTCTACTGCTTCTTCTATACTATAAGTTCCAGTATTTTCTTCTTCAGAAGGATTTATTATACTTGGTGGTAATTCAATATTTGATAAATCTGATGTATTAAAATATTCTGAAGAAGTATCTTCTATAGGATCTTCTAATGAATCGGTTTTTACAATTTTTTCTGCTGGTGTTATAAATTCATTTGCCGGTATAGATGATGTGGGATTACCTAAATTTAACAAACTATCTAAGGCGTTTCCAGAATTGCTTGTATCATCAGATTTAATATCATTGGTATTCTCTTTAACATCATTAACATCTATTGAAGTTATAACATTTGGTATAGGCATTGGTGTTTTTTCTTCTTCCTTATCTATTTCACCATAATTTATAAATTTACTAGAAGGCATTTCTTCTCCTTCTGGTGGTGCAATTGTTACTTTTCCATAGTTTGACTTATCTTCTTCAACTTTAGCTGTTGGAATTAATGGATTATCATTAACAAAAGCTTTTGTTGAAGCTATTACTTCAGGTGTTTCAGAAGCTTCTTCTTGTTTTGGTTTAGTTTTACCAGTCATTTCTTTAATTTCTGCTTCCAAATTCCTAACACTCATTTTATTATCAATAACTTTTTTAGCCATTTCTTTTTGTTTTTCAGCATCATCTAAATTAAGTAGTGCTCTAGCATGTCTTTCTGATAATTCTTCTTTCAATAGATATTCTTGAATTTCATCTGGTAAAGAAAGAAGTCTTAATTTATTAGCTACAGCTGATTGACTTTTACCCATTGTTCTAGCTAATTCTTCTTGAGTCATTTGATCTATTTCTAATATTTTTTGATATGTTTTCGCTTCCTCAATTGGATTTAAATTTTTTCTTTGTAAGTTTTCAAGTAAAGCTACTTTTGAACTTTCTTTATCATCTAAATCTCTAACAATAGCGGGAATTTTAGTAAGACCAGCTAAAGCTGAAGCTTTATATCTTCTTTCTCCAGCTATTATTTCATATTTGCCATTTACACTTCGTACAATTATTGGTTGTATTACACCATGTTCTTTAATAGATACAGCTAATTCTTTTAAGGCTTTTTCATCAAATACTTCTCTTGGTTGAAACCTATTTGGAATAATGTCATCTAGATATAATTGTACTACTTCATCTTTAGTATCTGGATACATGTTATTCCCCTTTCTTTATTCTCTTATTTACCCTATATTAGCATTATACTTGATTTTACTTTTTATTTCAACTAAAAAACAAAAAAAGAAGTAACCTTTAAAGTTACTATTATGAATTAATTATTTATTTTTCATTACAACTAGACTTCTCTTACTTTCTTCAAGTGGTAATAGAAATTTTTCTATCTTAATAATTTTATACTTTTTATTAAGTTTTTGTTCTACTTCTGGAGTTAATTCATTATCAATATCACCTTTCATAGCAACAAAAACTCCTTTATTACTAACTAAATGCATTGTATAATTAACTAATTTTTCAATATTGGCAACTGCTCGTGATGTAACTACATCAAAATTGCCTTTAAAATCTTCTCCACGCGTGTGAATTGCTTCTATTTTTTCTAATCCTAATTCTTTAATTACTATATTTAGATAATTAACTCTTTTTTGAAGAGAATCAATCAATGTTATTTTTATATTAGGAAATATGATTTTCAAAACTATTCCCGGAAATCCTGCACCTGTACCAATATCACACAGATTATTAATATTTTTTAAATCAACTACTCTATTTAGAGTAAGACTATCATAAAAGTGTTTTAAATATACTTCTTCTTTACTAGTAATTCTAGTTAGATTAATTTTTTGATTCCATTCTATTAATAATTCATAGAATTTTTCTAATTGTTTTAGTTGCTTTTCGGTTGGTTTTATACCGATTTTTTCTAATTCTATTAAAAATTCTTCTTTAGTCATTCTTACCATACTCTTTCTTTAAATATACCGATAATATTGAAATATCAGAAGGATTTACCCCACTAATTCTAATAGCTTGAGCTATTGTTGTTGGGCGTACTTCATTTAGTTTTTGACGGGCTTCACTAGCAATGTTTTTTATTTTATTGTAGTCAATATCTGCAGGTATTTGTTTTTTCTCTAACTTTAACATTTTTTCTGCTTCTTTATAAGCTTTTTTTATATAACCATCATATTTTAATTTTATTTCTAATTGTTCCTTTATTTCTTTATCAAATGGTATTTCTATCATTTTTTCTAAGAATTCAATAGTTATTTCAGGTCTTTTTAATAAGTTTTCTACTGACATAGTACTTGTAGGAATAGTTTTATTGTTTTTTACAAAGATTTTTTCAATATCTTTAGTTATTTTTATCTTATTTTCTCTACTCCATTCAAATATTTCTTCTATTTTGTTTTCTTTTTCCCTTAATTTATTCATTCTATCTTCATCAATTAAACCTACTTGATAACCATAATTTCTAAGTCTTAAATCTGCATTATCACTTCTTAGTAGCAATCTAAATTCTGCCCTACTTGTAAGTAATCTATATGGATCTCTAATTCCTTTAGTAATTAGATCATCTATTAATACACCTATGTATGCTTCATTTCTTTTTAATACTAAAGGTTCTTTACCTTCTAATTTTAAATTTGCATTTATTCCTGCCATTAATCCTTGGCAAGCAGCTTCTTCATAACCACTAGTTCCGTTGATTTGGCCTGCAGTATATAGATTTTCTATTACTTTTGTTTCAAGTGATGCTTTTAATTGGGTTGGATATATTGCATCATATTCAATAGCATAACCATACTTCAATATTTTAGCTTTTTCAAAGCCTGGTAAGCTATGAACCATTTTTTCTTGTACTTCAGGTGGCATAGATGTGGAAAAACCTTGAAGATACATATCATCATAATATCTACTTTCTGGTTCTATAAATAATTGATGTCTTTCTTTATCTTTAAATCTTACTACTTTATCTTCAATTGATGGACAATATCTAGGGCCAATACCTTCAATATCATCTAAAGCCCCATACATACTTGATTTATTTAGATTATCCATGATTATTTTATGAGTTTCTGCCGTTGTATAGGTTAAATGACATGGAATCTGATTCTCTATTTTATATTGTGGTTCTAAATCATAACTGAATGTTAAATATTCATCGTCACCTGGTTCTACTTTAACTTTTGAAAAATCAATACTATTTCTATCAATTCTTTGAGGAGTACCTGTCTTTAATCTGATTATTTGAAATCCATATTCTTTTAATTTATCACTTAAATGTAGAGAAGTTTTTTCACCATGTGGTCCCTGTCTAGTTCTAGTATCACCTACTAAAATATCTGCTTTTAAGTATGTTCCAGTAGTTAAAATCACTATTTTTGACTCGATTTTTTCACCATTCTCAAGAATTACACCATTAATTTTATTATTTTTTATTATTAAATCTTCAACCATAGCCTCTTTTATAGTTAGATTTTCTAATGATTTTAATTCTTTTAACATTTCTTTTGGATAAGTTATTTTATCTGCTTGAGCTCTTAAAGATTGAACAGCAGGTCCTTTAGCTTTATTTAGCATTTTTATTTGAAGATGAGTTTTATCAGCTACTTTACCCATAATTCCACCTAAAGCGTCTATTTCACGAACTACAATACCTTTAGCACTTCCACCTATATGCGGATTACAAGGCATATCAGCTATATTTTTAATATTTGCAGTAACTAATAGTGTTTTATGACCTTTTATAGATGCAGCATGAGCAGCTTCTATTCCAGCATGTCCTCCACCTACTACAATAATTTCATACATTTTTTCACCTTCTTTTATTTTCCAAGACAAAATCTTGAAAACATTTCATCTAGTAACTCTTCTTCATATGTTGAACCGTTTATTTTACCTAATTCTTCCCAAATACTCTTTATATCTAGTTCAATCATATCTATTGGTAAGTTTTCCTTTAAAGATTTTTCTATTTCCTCTACTTTTTTTAAACAGTTCTTTAGAATACTTATACTTCTAGCATTACTTAAATATGTTGGATCTTTAGACTCAATTTCTTCAATATTAAACAATTCAATGATTTTATTTTTCAATTCATCTATTCCTTGATTATTTGTAACACTTAAATTAATAATTTTGTCTTCATCCACCATTAATTCTACTTTATCGATTTTTGACTTTAGATCATTTTTATTAATTAAGACCAAATAATGCTTATTTTTTAACTTACTTAATAATTCTTTTATATCATCTGTTAACTCTTCATTATTATTAATCATAAATAAAATTAAGTCTGAATCTTCCATTATTTTTAAGCTCTTCTCTACTCCAATTGATTCTATTTTGTCATCTGTTTCTCTAATACCAGCCGTATCAATTATATGAAGTAAAATACCATTAATATTAATTTCTCCTTCAACAATATCTCTTGTAGTACCAGCAATATCAGTAACAATAGCTTTTTCTTCTTGTAATAATGCATTTAGTAATGAGCTTTTTCCAACGTTTGGTCTACCAATTATTGAAGTTTTTATTCCTTCTTTAATTATCTTGCCATTTTCTGCTTCTTTTAATATTTTTGTTATTTTTTCTTTTAAATTAGTTATTTTAGGTACTAATACATCGTTAGTTATAATATCAACATCATCATACTCTGGATAATCGATATTTACGTTGATATTACTAATAATTTGAACCATATCACTTCTTAATTCATTAATTAAATTGGATGTTTTTCCATCTATCCCATTAATAGCCATTTTCCTTTGTACATCAGTTTTAGCATCAATCATATCCATTACTGATTCTGCTTCTAGAAGATCTATTCTACCATTTAAAAAAGCTCTTTTGGTAAATTCACCTGGTTCTGCTAAACGACATCCTTTTTCTAATAACAATTCTAATACTTTATTAGTAGGAGCAATACCTCCATGAGTATTAATTTCCACAACATTTTCAGTAGTAAATGTATGTGGAGCCTTCATTACTGATACTAATACTTCATCTACAATATTATTATTTTCATCTACAATATGACCATAATTTATTGTTTGAGAATCTACTTTAGTTAAATCTTTACCTTTAAAGATTTTATTTACTATTTCAATAGCTTCTTCTCCACTAACTCTAACAATAGCAATTGCTCCTAAACCTTGAGCAGTAGAAATTGCACAAATTGTATCATTCATGGTATCCCTCCTTTTTCCTGTACGTATTATAGCATAATATTATTATAAAAAAAAGAAGACTATTATTCTTCTTTTAATTCTTTTTCTTTTTTTATTTTATTTTGTTTTAAAATACGTAGAACAATAAATAATATTAAAACTACAAAAGCCCCTAAACAGGTATAAATTATTATTTTATCTTTTTTTTCTGAATCTCTTGCTTCTTTTTCTCTTTGTTCAGCAATTAAGTTCTCTTCATCTTCATCTTCTGCTTTATCTTTTACAGTATTTTTTTCAACTTCTTCTGGAACATTTTCATCTTTTGATGATTCTTCCATAGAATCTACATCATTCACACTTTTTTCTATTTCTTCCGGCGTTACATCACCGATTGTAAAAAGATTTTTATATTCTTTATTTGATATTGGTATAGGTGCATTTATAATTAGTGATCCATTTCCAGTGAATTCAAAATCAGGACTATAATCATAATTAATTCCAATATTGTTATCGTTAATTACATTTTTTCCGGTTAATTCAATAATAAAATGCATTCCACTTTGTCCTGTTCCACGACACTCTAATTCAATACCTGATCCATGATAATTGTTTAATTTTAAAACATAAATCTTAAATTCACCACTTTCAGGCCCTTCTTTTCTTTCTAAAAATGCTGTATCTGTTATTGTTGTAACATCTTCTCTTAAATTTTTATTACCATTATCAATAGTCCATATATAAGGCGGTGTTGATGCCTTTGCATTCGTTGTTATGCCAATTATTAAAATTAAAATTATTAAATATATCTTTTTCATTTTTTCTCCTTTTTATTGATAACATTATAGCACAATATTAACAAAAAAAGAAGAATTATGCTTCTTCTTTTGGTTTAATTACAACATAGCGATTTGGTTCTTCTCCTTCGCTTTCTGTATATACTTTCTTATTATTTGTAAGAATATTATGAATAATTCTTCTTTCATAAGAATTCATAGGATCTAACTTTGCTGCTATTTTTGTTTGCCCTACTTCTCTAGCTATTCTTTTTGCAAGTCTTTCTAATGACTGTTCTCTCTTCTCTTTATACTCATTAACATCAATAATAAATTTATAATTTCTACCTAACTCTTTATTTAAATATCCACTTACTACTAATGATAAAGCCTTTAAGTTTTTACCATTTTTTCCAATTAATAGAGCATCATTATCAGAGAAAATAATATATTTAGGAACTTCTTCTTTATTTTTAACTTCAATATTTACAGAATATCCCATATTTTTTAATAATTTTACTAAATAATCTTTAATATCTTTAACTACTTCTCTTTTTTCAATTACTTCAATTTCAACTTTTTTACTCTTGAATAATCCACCTTTTGTTGATTCTAATTCTCTTATGAATAAGTTTTCTTCAACCTCTTGTAATTCTTCTTTAGCTAATTGAATAGCTTCTTCTTTTGTTTTACCACTAAACTTTCGCTTTTCCATCTTTCTTACTCCTTCTCACAATATAATTTTGGGCCATCGTAAATAAATTAGATGTAATCCAATATATACCTAAACCTGTTGGCATGAACATTGCAGTTACAATGATCATCACTGTCATCATAGTTGGCATCATTTTCATTGTAGGATCATCATTATTACTCATTCCAGTCATTTTGAATGATAAATATGTTGTTCCAGCAATTAATAACATTAAGATTATATAAGAATAAAAAGTTGGATTTGCTATACCTACTGAAGGTGTTGTACCCAATTGTAATCCTAAGAACTTATCTTCAAAAATTACTGGTGTTCTTTGTACTGCTTCAAAGAAAGCTACAAAAATTGGTAATTGAATCATAGCAAATAAGCAACCACCCATTGGATTAATATTATATTTCTTATAAATTGCCATCATCTCTTGATTTTGTTTAATCATAGACTCTTGATCTTTCTTATTAGCATATTTCTTTTGTAATCTATTTATTTCTGGTTGTGCCTTTTTCATCATTTCTGATTGCATAGCTGTTTTTTTAGTGATTGGATAAGCAATAAACCTAATTATTAAACTTATTATTATTACAGAAATACCATAATTCTTAACTAAACTACCTAAAACTAATAAGAAATAAGCCAATGGTTTAACAAAAATAGAAGTCCATAAACCTTCATATTTTCCAGAAGTTATTTTAAATTCACTGCATTCAGGTAATTTATCTATTTTTACACCATTTTTCTTATATAATTCTTTAGTTGTTTTATTTGTAGGCTGACACAAAATATTTGCTGTCAAAGTTTGACCAGTTGTCTCATTTCTAACAGGCTTTTTATTTTCATCAGTTAATGTTTTAGTACATCCTGTTGTTAAGATTAATAAGAAAAGTATTACTATTATTCTCTTTTTATTTTTACTGTTCATTTCTTAAATTCCTTTCTTATTTTTTTGCATTAATTCTAAAAAATCTTTATTTAATTCTTTAAAATTTCTAGATAATGCCTCTTTCCTTAATATTATAATATAATCTTTATTATTAAGATACTCTTTTTTATAATTATCAACTATTGTTCTAATTTTTCTTTTATACTTATTTCTAAAAACAGCATTTCCTAATTTTTTACTAACAGATATTCCAAATCTATCATATGGCAAATTATTATCTTTGTAATGAATTACAAAATACTTATTTTTAATGCTTTTCCCGTTTTTTATAATATCATCGAAATCTCTTGTTGTTCTTACAATATATAGTTTTCTTATACTATCACTCCTTTTCAGAGTAAAAAACCACTGTTTACAGCGGTATTTTATTTACAAAGTACTTTGCGTCCCTTACGACGACGACGATTTAAGATATTTGTTTTTTTACGTGCGAAAAAACCAAGTCTTTTAGATTTTTTACGGTTATTTGGTTGATATGTTCTTTTCATGCCTTCCACCTCCAAACATAAATCTACATTATTATAATAATAGAATCACTTATTTGTCAATGAAAAATTATTTTCAACAATATTCACAACCTTGTTGATAACTTTTTTTATGTTGTTTATTAAAAATTTGTGGAAAATGTGGAAAACAGCATTTTATCTTTATTATATAAATATCTTTGTTGTGTATAACTTTGGGAATTCTTTGTGGATTGTTTTTTTTAATAAAAAATCATTTATTTTTTTAACTATTTAATGTAGAATAAAAATTGTTAATGGTTCTTGTGGGGAGATGGTAGAATGAATGTAGATGTTTTATGGTCTAAATTATTAGAAAATTTAAAAACAGAACTAACCTCTCTCTCTTATGATACTTGGTTTTCGGATACCAAATTATATAAATTAGATAATGAAAAAGCTTATATAATAGTTCCGATGGCTATTCATAAAAAACATTTATCTAATAATTATTCTGATATTATAAAGAATAATTTAAATATTTTAACCGGTACTAATTATGAACTTGTCTTTATTTTAAGCGATGAATTAGAAGATGAAAAAAATAAAGAAGAAGAAAAAGAATTATATGAAAATACTCCTAAGAAAGTTGAGAATATTAATAGTAATCTAAATAAAAATTATACTTTTGATAATTTTATTGTAGGAAATAGTAATAAATTTGCTCAGGCTTCTGCTTTAAGTGTTGCTGAGAATCCTGGTTTACTTTATAATCCCTTATTTCTATATGGTAATAGTGGATTAGGTAAAACACATTTAATGCATGCAATAGGAAATTATGTTGTAGAACATAGTAATAAATGTGTATTATATGTTACTAGTGAACAATTTAGACAAGATTTTGTTAAAGCCAGTAGAAGAGATGATGATGGAACCAATTTCAATTATGTAGATTTCTTTAAAGATAAGTATAGAAATGTTGATGTCCTATTAATTGATGATATTCAATTCTTAGGTGGTGCTTCAAAATCACAAGATGAATTTTTTCATACCTTTAATATTTTACATAATGATAATAAACAAATTGTTATATCTTCTGATCGATCTCCAGATGATTTGAAAATTTTGGAAGAACGATTAAGAACAAGATTTACATGGGGATTACAAGCAAATATTTATCCTCCAGAATTAGCATTAAAGAAAGAAATATTAAAGAAAAAAATAGTTGCTAATGATTTTAATGATGATATTCCAGACGAAGTAATAGAATATATGGCTAATAATATAGGACCTGATGTTAGAAAACTAGAAGGAGCTGTTACAAGATTAGTTGCTTATTCCACAATAATGGGTGGAGAAAAAATTACTTTAGATTTAGCAATTGAGGCTCTTAAAGATAATATAAGTAAAGGAATAGGGGAGAAAAATAACATTCAACGAATTCAACGAATAGTTTCTGAATATTTTCAAATATCAACTGAAGATATCAGAAGTAAGAAAAGAAGTGCTAATATTTCTTTTCCTAGACAAATTGCTATGTATCTCTGCAGAAATATGACTACCGAGTCATTTCCAAAGATTGCTATTGAATTTGGTGGTAAAGATCATACTACAGTAATGTATTCAGTTGAAAAAATTGAAAATGAAATAAAAATAAATAAAGATTTAGCTAATATTATAGAAAAATTAAAGAAAGATATAGGTGGTGTGTAAATAATAATTGAAAATATTATTTTTTCCACAAATAAAAACAAGTTAAATCTTTATAAAATCAAGGAATTTGTTAGTTTTTAACTTTTTCCACTATAATAATAGAAATATATTAAGAAAGAAGGAATATAAAAATGAAATTTACAATAAAAAAGGAATTATTATTAGACTCTTTATTAAAAGTATCAAAAGCTATTTCAACTAAAAACTTAATACCTGTATTAGCAGGAATTAAATTTGAGTTAAAAAAGAAAAAATTAACTTTAACAGCTAGTGATAATGATATTACTATACAATCAATTATTGAATCTACTAATGACGAAGACTTTAAGATTGAAAAAGAAGGAAGTATTATTATTCAAGGTAGATATATTTTAGATATAGTACGTAAATTACCTGCTGAATATATTAATATTGAAGTAATTGATGATTTAAAAATATTAATTTACACAGAAAACAGTGAATTTAATTTAAATGGTATTAGTGATAGTGAATATCCTAATATTAATTTAGAGGAGAGTAAAAAGAAAGTTGAATTATCATCTGCTACTTTAAAAAGTATTGTTTATCAAACCGCTTTTGCTTCTTCTAATGAAGAGAGTAAACCAGTTTTAACAGGTATTAACTTTAATATAGTAGGTAATGTTTTAGAATGTAATTCAACTGATTCTTATAGATTAGCAAGAAAAGTTGTAAAATTAGGCAAAAGTAGTGATGAAAATTATAATATTGTAATACCTAGTCGTAATTTGATTGAATTTACTAAGATACTTAATTCAGATGATGATAATGTTGAATTACATATATTTAATAATAAAATATTATTTAAAACTGGTAATTTAAAATTTGAATCTAGACTTATTAATGGAACATATCCTAATACATCTAATTTATTACCAAATGATTCATTACTTGTTGTTAGTACTAATTTAAGTGATTTATATAATGTGATAGATCGAGTTAGTATTTTAACAAGTGATAAAGAAAAAAATATTGTTACTTTAGAAATAGAAGGTAATACACTAACTTTAAAGAGTAGTTCAATGGAAATAGGGCATGTTGAAGAGAAAATGATGATTTCAAAGAATAATGAAGAAAATATAAAAATTTCATTTAGTTCTAAGTATATGATGGATGCATTAAAAAGTTTTCAAACAGAGAATATTGATTTACATTTTGTAGGTGAAATAAAGCCAATATTAATAAAATCAGAAGATGATGAGACATTAACACAATTAGTTTTACCTATTAGAACTTATTAATTAGAGGATTTTTCCTCTTTTTTTGTGGAAAACTCAAAAAAATACGTAATATATTTATAGAAAACAAGAATTTTCTACAAAATTCGACAAATTTCTACAAATTTATATGATATATTTTGCACGAAAACGAAGGATTGTTTTCATTAAGGGGGATAATATGAAATATGAAATTAATAAAGGTACATTAGCTTTAGTACCTAATGATCTGGAAAGTAGTTTGGTTTATGAGGATAATGACAGTTATATTATCAATCAAAAAACTTTTAGTATTATGGAAGAAAGTTGTAAGTATTTTGGAAGTACCTACGAAGGAAGAAAAAATGGTGCTAAAAATATTTTAGGTGCTGAATATAAAGTACCTATAGTAATTGAAGATAGTGATAATTTAATTGTTTTTCCAACAACATCACCATCTTCTGATGATTGTGTTTGGATATCTTTAAAAAGAGTTAAAAAACTTGAGAAAATGGAATTTAATAGTACTAAAATAGTTTTTGATAATGATCGTGAAATAATAGTTAATTGTTCATATAGATCGATAGAAAATCAATTATCTAGAGCTTCCAGATTAGATATTATTTTAAGAAACCATAAAAATAGTTAATTTAACTATTTTTTTAGTGATTTTAAGGCCTATATGTGCTATAATGTATATAGGTGTATAGGAATACTTAATTAGGGGAAAGGTGATTATATGGGGCTTTTAAAGGTGAATAAATGAAAATTAGTAAAATAAACTTAGTTAATTTTAGAAATTATTCTAATATGTCTATTAGTTTGGGAAGTAAAATGAATATTTTTGTTGGGAATAATGCTCAAGGAAAGACTAACATTTTAGAAGGAATTACTATTTTAGCCCTTACAAAATCCCATAGAATAGGGGTAAATCCTAACATTATTATGTTTGATAAAAAGAAATGTAAACTTAGTGGAACTGTTAAAAAAAATAAAATTATTTCTAATTTAGAAATAGAAATAACAGAAGATAACAAAAAATTAAAAGTAAATAAGAAAAATATTAATAAAGTAATGGATTATATTTCTTATTTAAATGTAATAATCTTTACACCTGATGACTTAGAGATAGTTAAGGGATCTCCAAGCGTAAGAAGAAACTTATTAAATATAGAGTTATCTCAAATATCGAAGCAATATATTAAATATTACAATGAATATAATAAATTATTGAAAACTCGTAACGAATATTTAAAAGTTTTATTTAATAATAATATAGCTGATGAGAATTATCTTGATATTATTACTGATAAATTAATAGAAAAAGCTGTATTTATTTATCAAAAAAGAAAGGAATACCTTGATTTAGTTAATAAAAATATTGATGAATATTATAATTTTATATCAGGAGATTCTGGTTTAAAAATAAAATATGTTCCTAATATTGAAATAACTGATTATGATTCGGAGAATATTAGAAAGAAATTAAAACATACTTTTAAAAAGAATTATCTTAAAGAACTAAATTATGGTATGACTATATATGGTCCTCATAGAGATGATTTTATTTTTGAGTATGATAATCATGATTTGAAATATTTTGGATCTCAAGGGCAACAAAAATTAGCTGTTTTATCATTTAAAATCTCTGAAATACCTATATTTAATGAAATATGTGAAACAGAACCTGTTTTATTACTAGATGATATATTTAGTGAATTAGATATAAAAAAGAGAAATAAATTATTAGAAATAGTTAATAAAGATGATATACAAAGTATTATCACAACAACAGATTTAAAAAATATAAACAAGAAGTATTTAGAAGATGCATTTATCTACAAAGTAGAAAATGGTCTTGTAGAAAGAAAGTAGGTTGAAAGAATGGCAGAAGAAAAAGTAAAAAAAGAGTATGATTCATCCTCAATTCAAGTATTAGAAGGTCTAGAAGCAGTAAGAAAAAGACCGGGAATGTATATTGGAACTACTAGTTCTAGGGGATTACATCATTTAGTTTGGGAAATAGTAGATAATGCGATTGATGAAGCATTAGCTGGATATTGTTCTCATATTGAGGTTACTATTTGTAAAGATAATAGTATTATTGTAAAAGATGATGGACGTGGTATACCAGTAGAAATACATCCAAAAACAGGTAAAAGTACTGTTGAAACAGTTTATACAGTATTACATGCTGGTGGTAAATTTGGTGGAGGAGGATATAAAGTATCTGGTGGTCTTCACGGAGTTGGTGCTAGTGTTGTTAACGCCTTAAGTGAATGGTTAGAAGTAAAAGTATATCGTGATGGAAATGTTTACTATCAACGGTTTAACAATGGTGGACATCCTGAAGAAGATCTAAAAATTATTGATAAATGTGATAAAGATCGTACTGGTACAAGTGTTCATTTCTTACCAGATCCTAAGATTTTTGATGAAACTACTGTATATGACTATGATATTTTAAGAACTAGATTAAGAGAATTAGCTTTCTTAAATAAGGGTTTAAGAATATCATTATATGATGATAGAGAAGTAGATAAAAAAGATTCTTTCCACTATGAAGGTGGATTAATAGAATATGTTAATATGCTTAACAAGAATAAGAATCCACTTCATGAAACAGTGGTTTATATTGAGGGAGAAGAAAAAGATATTAAAGTAGAAGTAGCACTTCAATATAATGAAACATATAATTCAAGTATTTATTCATTTGTTAATAATATTACTACACCTGAGGGTGGAACGCATGAGGATGGAGTAAGAAGAGCTTTAACAAGAATACTTAATAAATATGCAACTAATAATAATTTATTAAAAGATAAAGATGAACCTTTAACAGGTGATGATGTAAGAGAAGGAATTACATTGATAATTTCTATTAAACATCCTAATCCACAATTTGAAGGTCAAACTAAGACAAAATTAGGAAATAGTGAAGTTAGAGGTATAGCAGATAAGATATTCTCAGAATCATTTGAAAGATTCTTATTAGAAAATCCTGATCAAGCTCGTATTATCTTAGAAAAGTCTATGACTGCGAGTAGAGCAAGAGTAGCTGCTAAAAAAGCTCGTGAATTAACTCGTCGTAAAGGAGATTTAGATATTACTAATTTCTTTGGAAAACTTAATGATTGTAAGAGTAAAGATGCTACAATCAGTGAGATTTTCTTAGTCGAGGGTGATTCTGCTGGAGGATCTGCTATTAAAGGTAGAGATGCTATGACACAAGCAATTCTTCCACTTAGAGGTAAGATTTTAAATGTTGAGAAAGCTAGATTAGATAAAGCTTTAAGTAATGAAGAAATTCGTACTATTATAACAGCATTTGGTACTGGAATTGGTGATGAGTTCGATTTAAGTAAACTTAGATATCATAAAATTATTATTATGACAGATGCTGATGTTGATGGTAGTCATATAAGAGTATTATTATTAACTTTATTCTATCGTTTCTTTAGACCAATTGTTGAAGCTGGTCATGTTTATGCTGCTCAACCACCGTTATATAGAATTACACATGGTAAAACACGTAAATATGTCTTAGATGAAGCTGAAAGAGATGAATATTTAGCAAGTTTAGACGCTAATACTAAGTATGAAATTGCTCGTATGAAAGGTTTAGGAGAAATGGATGCAGATGAGTTAAATGAAACAACAATGGATATAAATCAACGTATTTTAAGAAAGATAACTGTTGAAGATATTCAAGCTGCAGATGAAGTTTTTGCTAAGCTTATGGGTGAAGAAGTAGGTCCAAGACGTGAATTTATAGAAGAAAATGCAACTTATGCAAATTTGGATGTTTAGGAGGTTTGTATGGATAGGTTAGAAAATAACAATATAGTAAAAGAAGTACAAGATTCATTTTTAGACTATTCAATGAGTGTTATTACAGCTCGTGCTATTCCAGACTTAAGAGATGGTTTAAAGCCTGTTCATAGAAGAATATTATATTCTATGTATTCTTCTGGATATACACCTGATAAACCTCATAGAAAGAGTGCTAAAACTGTCGGAGAAGTTATGGGTAATTTCCATCCACATGGAGATTCTTCAATCTATGAAGCTATGGTTCGTATGGCTCAAGATTTCTCTTATAGATATATGTTAATTGATGGACATGGTAATTTTGGTAATATTGAGGGTTATGGTGCTGCTGCAATGCGTTACACTGAATCTCGTTTATCAAAGATATCATTGGAATTATTAAGAAATATCAATAAAAATACAGTTGATTTTGTACCAAATTTTGATGAAAGCGAAAAAGAACCAGTTGTTTTACCATCTAGATTTCCTAATATTTTAGTTAATGGAACTACAGGTATAGCTGTTGGTATGGCAACAAATATTCCACCTCATAACTTAAGTGAAGTTATTGATGGATGTGTTGCATATATTGATAATCCTGATATTGAATTAGATGAATTAATGAAATATATCAAAGGACCAGATTTCCCTACGGGAGCAATTATTCTTGGAAATAGTGGTATTAGAAAAGCTTACGAAACTGGTAGGGGAACTATTACAGTTAGAAGTAGGGCTACTATTGAAGAAAGTAATGGAAAACAACAAATTATTATTGATGAAGTACCTTATGGTATAAATACTTTAGATTTAAAAAATAAAGTAGCTGAATTAGTTCATAATAAAACTATTGAAGGTATTTCTGATTATCATTCTGATTTAAAGAATGGTATTAAGATAACAATTACATTAAAAAGAGATGCTAATGCTCAAGTAGTATTAAATAAGTTATATAAACATACATCTTTTCAAACATCTTATGGAATTATCTTCTTAATGTTAGATCAAGGAGTTCCTAAAACTCTTGGATTAAAAGATATTATTGCAAAATATATTGATTATCAAAAGGAAGTAATTATTAGAAGAACTAGATTTGATCTAGATGTAGCAGAAAAAAGAGTACATATTTTAGAAGGCTTAAAAATAGCTTTAGATAATATTGATGAAGTAATTAAAGTAATTCGTGGATCTAAAACCGATGAAATAGCTAAAGATACATTAATGAGTAGGTTTAAATTAACAGAAGTTCAATCAAATGCAATTTTAGAGATGAAATTACGTAGATTAACAGGTTTAGAGCGTGAAAAGATTGAAAATGAACTTACTGATTTATTAAAAACTATTGAGGAATTAAAAGCAATTTTAGCTAGTGAAGCAAAGATTTTAGAAGTAATTAAGAATGAATTGCTTGAAATTAAACAAAAATATGGAGATGAAAGACGTACAAGTATTGATATGACAGCTATTGAATATATTGAAGATGAGTCTTTAATTCCAGAAGAAGATATTGTAATTAATTTAACAAATAAAGGGTATATTAAGAGATTAAAGAGTGATACGTATAGAACTCAAAACCGTGGTGGTGTAGGAATTAAAGGTATGGCAACTAATGAAGAAGATTTTGTAGAACATTTAATTTCATCATCAACGCATGATTATATCTTATTCTTCTCAAATAAAGGTAAAGTATATAGAATGAAAGGTTATGAGATTCCAGAATTCTCTAGACAATCTAAAGGTTTACCAATAATTAATCTATTACCACTAGAGAAAGATGAGAACGTTAGTTCGATAATAAATATAAAACAAGATGATGATTTTACTAAATATTTAATGTTTGCAACTCGAAAAGGAATTGTAAAACGTACTAGTATCAACGAATTTGATAATATTAGAAAGAGTGGAAAAATAGCTATTGTTCTTAAAGAAGATGATGAGTTAATCAGTGTTAAAAGTACTGATGGAAATAGAGAAATAGTTATTGGTGCTAGCAATGGTAGATTAGTTAGATTCAATGAAAACGAAGTTAGATGCATGGGAAGAAGTAGTTCTGGCGTTAAAGGTATGGAACTTGATGGATCTATCGTAGTAGGAGCAGAAGTTGTATCATCTGGTGATATGGTATTAATCGTAACAGAAAATGGATATGGAAAACAAACAGTAGTTGATGAATACAGATTAACACATAGAGGTAGTAAAGGTGTTAAAGCTCTTAATGTTACTGAAAAGAATGGTATGATGTCTTCATTGAAATGTTTAAGAGTAGATGCACCATTAGATTTAATGATTATGACTAATAGCGGTATTATTATTAAATTACCATTAGATCAAGTATCTACTTTAAAACGTGCTACACAAGGAGTTAGATTAATTAATCTTAAGGATGAACAAAAAGTTTCCACAGTAGCTTTAGTTGAAAAAGAAGAAGAAGCATTTGAAGAAACTAATGAAGAACAATAAAAGATACAGAAACGTATCTTTTTTTTGTTAATGTTCCACGTGAAACATAACTAAAAGTAACAAAATTATTTCCCAGGAAATAAAAACAATAAATGTTCCACGTGAAACATACATAACTAAAAGTAACAAAATTATTTCCCAGGAAATAAAAACAATAAATGTTCCACGTGAAACATAACTAAAAGTAACAAAATTATTTCCCAGGAAATAGAAATAATAAATGTTCCACGTGAAACATAACTAAAAATAGCAAAAATATTCCTTAAAAAATAAAAATAATAACAAATATTTACTTTTTTTATTTTTTATAATAAAATATATACGTGCAATGAAAGAAATTGAACCAGGTCAGAATCGGAAGATAGCAGCCTTAAAATTCACCTTTCATGTGCACTTTTTATTTGGAGGAATTATGAAAAAAGAGTTTTTAGATTTAGCAATAAAATATGCATATAAAGCATATAGGATAAAAGAAGTTCCAGTAGGAGCAGTAATTGTTAAAGATAACAAAATAATTGGTTTTGGATATAATAAAAAAGAAAAAAATAATTCTGTATTAGAACATGCTGAATTAAATGCTATTAAAATAGCTCAAAAAAAGTTGAATAATTGGCGTTTAAATGATTGTGATATTTATATATCATTAGATCCATGTCCTATGTGTGCAAGTGCTATAAAGCAAGCTAGAATTAAAAATGTTTATTCAGCTCTTAGTAATTCCGATTTAAATAATCTGCAAATAATTACAGAAATTTTTAAAAAGGATAAAATAAATCCTGAAGTTAATTTTATTTCAAATTTAAGTCCATTAGAATCAAAAAAAATCTTAAATTCTTTTTTTAAAAATCAAAGAAAAGATTGATATATATGGTATAATATAATTGAGGAGGTTTGCTTATGTACCAAGCTTTATATAGAAAATATAGACCAATAGATTTTGAAACAGTAGTAGGGCAAGACTCTATTATAAAAACTTTAAAAAATTCAATAATTAATCATAATTTTACTCATGCTTATATGTTCTATGGACCTCGTGGAACTGGTAAAACAACAGTTTCTAAAATCTTCGCTAGAAATATCAACTGTCTTAACAATCAAGATGGAAGTGCTTGCGGTAAATGCGAAGCTTGCAAGTTTTCTTTTTCTAAAGAATGTGTTGATATCATTGAAATTGATGCAGCTTCAAATAATGGAGTAGATGAAATAAGAGAATTACGAAACAAAATTACATTGGTACCAAGTAAATTAAAATATAAAGTTTATATTATTGATGAAGTTCATATGTTGTCTGTTGGGGCTTTTAATGCTTTATTAAAAACACTAGAAGAACCTCCAGAGCATGCAATTTTTATATTAGCTACGACAGATCCTCAAAAAGTACCAGAAACTGTAGTTTCTAGGTGTCAGTGCTTTTCATTTAAAAGAATTTCAAAAGAAAAAATTAATAATCAATTAGAATATGTAGCAAAAAAAGAAAAAATATCAATTGATAAAGAAGTGTTAAATAATATAGCAACATTATCTGATGGTGGTTTAAGAGATGCATTAGGAATGTTGGATAAATTGACTTCATATACAAATAATAAAATAACAATGAAAGATTTTATTGAGGTTAACGATATAATATCAGATTCAGAGATAGAAGAGTTTTTAGATTGCATTTTTGATAAAAATATTCCACAAGTGTTGAAAATGATAGATAATTTTGATCAAAATGGAAAAAACTTGAATCAAATTATTACCCAAATATTGCATTTAGCAAGAAATTATATTGTTGATTACTATTTGGATAACAATCAAATTAAATGGGGTGTTGATGATTTACAAGAATTTACTAACTTATTAAATGAACGAATAATAGATATTAGAAGAAGTTCCAATTCGAAAATATTTATTGAAATGTTTATATTAAAATTTATAAACGACTATTTATCAACGAATGTAGATAAAAAAACAACAAATGTTGTTAAAAAAGAAGAACAAATTGATATACAAAAAAATAATAGTGAAAAAGAACTAAAGAACAAAACAAAACAACAAAAGAAACAAGATAAAAAGTCTAATTTAAAAGTAACAAATATTGATGAAATAATGAAAGTCAGAATAAATAATGTTCTAGCCAAGGCCGACAAAAAAGAAAAGGAAAAAGAAGAAGAAAAATTTAAGAATCTTAATAATTATACGTTTGATCAACAATTTGGTTATCTTGTATGTAATTTGTTAGATTCTAAAATTAAAGTTGTTAGTGAAGATCTTGTTTTGCTAGCTTTTGAATATGATTCGGTTGTAGAACAAAATCTATTAATTTTAGATAAATTAACAGAAATATATAATAAGATAGTTAATTCAAAGAAAAAATTAGTTTTGATTTCAGAGAATAATTGGCAAAAGGAAAAAGATGAATATATTATTAATTTAAAAAATAAGCATAGTTATGAAATATTACCGGAACCAGATCCAAACTATGAAGAATTAGATAATGATGATATAATAGATAACGATGCAGTAGATTTGTTCGGCGATATCGTTGAATTTGAATAAAGGAGGAAAATATAATATGAATATGCAAGCAATGTTAAAGCAGGCACAAGCATTACAAAAAGATATGATGAAGGCAAAAGAGGAAATTGATAATGCTGAATTTGAAGGAGAAAGCTCTTTTGTTAAGGTTACATTAAAAGGAACAAAAGAAGTAGTAAAAGTAGAAATAAAAGCAGAAAGTCTTGATTCTGATGATATTGAAGCATTACAAGATATGATTCTTGTTGCAATTAATGATGCAAACAAAAAAATTGATGACTTAACTGAAAAGAAAATGGGTAAGTTTGCTAGTATCCCAGGAATGTTTTAAGGTGTAGAATGTATCCTAAAAGTTTAGAAAACTTAATAGAATCTTTTAAGACTTTACCAGGAATAGGTGCAAAAACGGCTGAACGTCTTGCTTTTGCACTTTTAGAGCTGGATGAAGAACAAATAAATGTTTTTTCTGATAGTATGATTGAAGCAAAGAATAAGATTCATCGCTGTAGTAAATGTAATATGATGACTGATGAAGAATTATGTTTTGTTTGCAATGATATAGGAAGAAAAGATTCTAAAGTGTTGTGTGTAGTTGAGGACCCAAAGAATGTTTTCTTATTTGAAAAATTAGATATGTTTCGTGGAAAATATCATGTTTTAGAGGGTTTGATTTCTCCACTTGATGGTATTAATCCAGAAGATATAGGACTTGATAAACTACTTGATAGAATAAAAGAAGATAAATTTGAAGAAATTATCTTTGCTTTTAAACCTAGTATTGAAGGAGAAACAACTGCATTATATATAAAAAAAATATTAGAAGGTTTAGATATAAAAATAACAAAGTTAGCAAGTGGTGTACCAATTGGAGCAGATATGGAATATGTTGATAGTTTAACATTAGAAAGAGCTTTAAGTGATCGTAAAGTTATAGAATAGTTTTTTGATAATAACATATTTTTTATATAGGTGATGATATGAAAATATGTACAAGAGACATTAGGAAAATAATAATAGCGGCATTTATATTATATTTTTATAATATTTTATTTATTAAGTGTTTGCCAATAATTCCAATCAATATAATAACAATATTAATTATTACTTTTTTTGATATTTTTGGCTTGATTGGTTTAATAATTTTTTATGTATTTTTGTGAGGTTGATATAGGTGAGAAATTTATCGATTGTTAAGAAGAAATTTTTTGATTATCTTGATCATATTATTGAAAATAATAAAATTTCGCATGCCTATATTATAGAAATAGATAATTACGATCAAGATATGGTTGATATTTATGATTTCGTAAAAATGATACTTTTTAACAAAAAACACAATGAATTAGAGCAAGTAAATGAAGGAATAATTCAATTTATTGATAATAATATGTATCCTGATATTAAGTTGATTGAGCCAGATGGTAATAATATTCGAAAAAGGCAATTAGTTGAACTGCAAAAAGAGTATAGTAACACATCACTATTAAATAATAAGAGAATTTATATTATTAAGAATGCTGAAAAAATGAATCAAGCTTCAGGTAATACAATTCTTAAATTTTTAGAAGAACCAGAAGACAATATAATTGCCCTTTTATTAACTGATAATAGATATAGTGTTTTAGAGACAATTTTATCTAGATGTCAGATACTATCTTTAAAAGAAACAAATTTATTAGATGAAGAAGAAGAACAGTTTTTAGAGTTTTTAAAATTTGTAGTAAATCCAACTGATTTTTTTAAAAAATACAATTATTTTATAAATAACTATATTACAGATAAAAATATAGCTAAAGAAAAATTATTACAGGTTGAAAGCACGGTTATTCAATATTTAAATAATCAATATTTTGGTGAAAACTTTAGTGAAAAGATTAGTGAAATATTAAACAATAAAGAAGAAAAAGATTTGTTAACATATTTATCGATAATAGAAGAGGAATTACCAAAATTAGAGTACAATATAAACTATAAAATGTGGATAGATTCCCTTTTTTCAAAATTGATACTAGGAGGTTAAAATTATGATTGAAGTAGTAGTGGTTAGATCTTTACAGACAAATAGTATCTATTATTTAGCACCTAATTCTTTAGATTTAAAAAAAGAAGATGATGTGGTTTTTGAAACTGATAACGGATTATTATTAGGAAAAGTTTGTAAAGAAATATATCAAGAAAAGAAAAAGAATTTAGTTCTACCTTTATCAAAAGTATTAAGAAAGGCAGAGAAAAAAGATTATGATCAATTCAAAAAAAATATAAAAGAAACAGAAAAAGCATTAGTAGAGGCAAGAAAAATAAGCAAAGAGTTAGAATTAGAGATGAATTTTGTTGATGCTTATTATAATTTAGATAAATCACAATTAGTTTTTCTTTTCTTATCTGAAACAAGAGTTGATTTCAGGGAACTTGCAAAGAAATTAGCTGCTAAATACAAAACTCGTATTGAATTAAGACAAGTTGGTGTACGTGATAAAGCAAAAAGAGTTGGAGGTTTAGGGCCATGTGGATTATTCTTATGTTGTAATTCGTTTTTAGCAGACTTTAATAGTGTTTCAATTAATATGGCTAAAAATCAAATGTTAGCTCTTAATCCTACAAAGATTAATGGTTTGTGTGGTAGACTTTTGTGCTGTTTGGGTTATGAAAATGATACATATACAGAAATGAAAAAAGATTTACCAAAAATCGGATTAGTCGCAGATACACCATTAGGAATGGGTAAAGTTGTTTCAGTAGATATCTTTAAAAAGACATATTCGGTAGATTTAAAAGATCAAGGAATAGTAACTTTTGATACCGAAGAGGATAAAAGTAAATAATGGAAAGACTTGATGATATTTTAGGATATAAAAATTTAAAAATTTACCAAAATTCCAATTATTTTGCATTTTCACTAGATAGCATTATTTTGGCTAATTATGCAAATATAAGATTAAGAGATAAGCAAATAGTTGATTTTTGTACTGGTAATGCAGTTATTCCATTAATTTTATCTAGGAGAACTAAAGCAAAAATTCATGGTATTGAAATTCAAGAAAAATTAGCTAAATTAGCTAAAAAATCAATAGAATACAATAAATTAAATGATCAAATAGAAATAGTTAATGAAGATATAAAAGACTTTTCAAAGAAAAATATTTCTAAATTTGATCTTGTTTTGTGTAATCCACCATACTTTAAAATTAATGAAAAAAGTAGTTTAAATGAATCATACGAAAAGAAAATCGCTCGTCATGAAATAACAATTAATCTCCAAGATGTATGTGATTGTGCAAAAAAAGTATTAAAAGATAATGGTAATTTATGCCTTGTTCATAGAAGTGATAGATTGATGGAAATATTAGAAGTATTAAGAAAAAACAATCTAGAACCTAAAAAAATAAAATTTGTTTATGAAAATATTAACAAAGAATCAACTTTAGTTTTAATAGAAGCTCAAAAATTAGGAAAAGTAGGTTTAAAAGTAGATAAACCATTAATTTTATATGAATTAGATGGAAAATTAACTGAAGAATATGATAGATTACAAAAGGAGGTTTTAGGATGATTCAACATAGCTATGATGATAGTGCTAGTTTATATTTAATTCCAACTCCAATAGGTAATCTTGATGATATAACTGTAAGAGCACTTAATACTTTGAAACAAGTAGATGTATTATTATGTGAAGATACTAGAGATACTGGGCTATTATTAAAAAAATATGATATTAAGCAAACTTTATTGAGTTGTCATGAATATAATGAAGATAAAATAGTAGGTAAAGTAATAGATTATTTAGAAAAAGGAAAAAATATTGGTTTAGTCACTGATCAAGGAAGCCCAATCATTAGTGATCCAGGTTACATTATTTCTCGTGCTGTAATTAATGCAGGATATAATGTAATAAGCTTGCCTGGAGCAACAGCTTTTGTTCCAGCTCTTTCTATGTCTGGTATAGAACCATCACCATTTTTGTTTTATGGATTTTTAAGTGCCAAAGATAGTAAGCAAAAAGTTGAATTAAAGAGTTTAAAAGACTTAAAATATACACTAATCTTTTATGAATCAGTTCATAGAATGGAAAAAACACTTAAAAATATGTTAGAAGTTTTAGGTGATAGAAATATAGCTATTTGTAGAGAGATATCTAAGATTCATGAAGAAGTATGTAGAGATAAAATAAGTAATATATTACAGTTTGTTTCCCAAATGAAAGGTGAATTTGTTATAATTGTTGAAGGAAACAAAGAAAAAGTAGATTATAATAGTTTAGATGTTGTTGAACATGTCAAATTATATACAGAAGATGGTATAAGTGAAAAAGATGCAATTAAATTGGTTGCTAAAGAAAGAAATGTAGCTAAATCAGTTATATATAATGAATATCATAATAGGAAGTGATGTTATGAAATTAATAGTAGGATTAGGCAATCCTGGTAAAGAATATCAAAATACTCGGCATAATATAGGCTTTAATTTCTTAGATTATTATGTAGATTATAAGAATTTAGGTAATGATTGGATTAAGAAATTTGATGGATTATATATGAAAGTTAATATTGATGGTCATAGTGTAATCTTTTTAAAGCCTCAAACATATATGAATCTATCAGGTAATTCTGTTAGAAAAGTAATGGATTATTATGATGTTAATATTGATGATGTATTAGTTATTTCTGATGATCTTGATTTGTCAATAGGTAACTACAAACTAAAGAGTAAAGGCTCTTGTGGTGGACACAACGGCTTAAGAGATATTGAAAGTAAGATTGGTACAACAGAATATAAACGTTTAAAAATAGGTATTTCAAATGATAAAGACAAAGATACTAAAGATTATGTTTTAGGGAATTTATCTAAAGACGATAAAAGAACAATTGATAATCTTTATAAAGATTTATGTCCTGTTATTGATGACTATTTTAAATTGGAATTTACAGAATTAATGAATAAATACAATCATAAGAATAGGTGATAGTATGAATTTTTTTGAACAACTTATGAATATTGAAATCAAAAAAAGCATGGGTATATATAATACTATCGATGAATTTTTTTGTTTGTTTTTAAACAAGATTAGTAGAGAAACAAATAAGAACATTTTAATGGTAGTAAATAGTATTTATGAAGCTAATAAACTATATAATTCTTTAATAGACTATCATAAAAATACATATTTATTTCCAATGGATGACTTTTTAACTAGTGAAGCTCTAGCTATTTCTCCAGATTTAATGATTAATAGATTAGAAACAATTAATAAAATATTAGAAAATGATAATAGTATTGTTATTACTAATTTAACAGGTTATTTAAGATTTTTACCATTAAAAGAGGATTATCAAAAAAGTATTATTTCTTTAGAAGTAGGTAACACAATTGAGCCAAAATCTTTGATTAATAAATTAGTATCTATTGGATATACTAGGGATACTATAGTTAATAAGACTGGTGAATTTGCAAGTAGGGGATATATTGTAGATATCTTTCCAATTGCTGAAGATAATCCAATAAGAATTGAATTTTTTGATGATGAAATAGAATCTATTAGATATTTTGATCCAGATAATCAAAAATCTATTTCCGAATCAAAAAAAGTAATTATCAGACCTTTTTCGGAGTTTTTAACTACAAAAAATGTATTAGAAGAACAGTTTAACAAACAAAAGTATCTTCCAAACTATGAAAAAATTACAAATATTAGTAATTATTTAGAAAATTGTATTACTATATTCAAAGATTATGAACAATTAGAAACAAGTTACTTAAATATTTTAGAAGAAACTATTGAATTTAGACGTGAAAAAGATATTGAATTTAAAGGTAATTATATGCATGAATTTAATAAATTAGATGTAGAGTATCCAATTTATTATTATTCATTAAATAATTTAAGTGCTAATGATAATGTATCTAAAATGTATGATTTGAATGTAAAAACAATTAATAATTTTGGTGAAAATAGTGAAAGAATTAATGAGTTTATTAATAAGCAAATAAATGATAATAAGACGGTTTTAATATGTTTAAAGAAATATCAAATTAGAAGTATTAAAAAACATTTAAATATGAAATTAGTAGATAGTTATTTTGATAATATTAAACTAAATCAAGTAAATATTATTGAAAATGAATTAACAAAAGGTTTTATCTATAAAGACTTTGTTGTTTTAACAGCAAATGAACTGTTTAAAAATATAGAGAAAAAGAACAAATATACTACTAAGTATAAATATTCTGCTACTATAGATGATCTTAACAAATTATCTGTAGGAGATTATGTAGTTCATAATATTCATGGTATTGGTATCTATAATGGTATTAAAACGCTTACATTAAATGATATAACTAAGGATTATTTAGAAATACTATATCAAGGCACTGATAAAATATATATTCCAGTAGAAAAAATTGAATATTTAACAAAATTCTCTGGTAGAGAAGGAGTAAAACCTAAACTTAATAAGTTAGGTGGTACTGAATGGCAAAAAACTAAAGCACGTATACGTACTAAAGTTACTGATATAGCAGAAAGACTAATTAAATTGTATGCTGAAAGAGAATCTAGAAAAGGATTTGCTTTTTCACCCGATTGTGATTTATCAATAGATTTTGAAAATGATTTTCAACATGATTTAACAATTGATCAAAAAAGGGCGATTGCTCAAATAAAGGAAGATATGGAGTCATCTGTTCCAATGGATAGATTATTATGTGGTGATGTTGGTTTTGGTAAGACAGAGGTTGCTTTTGTTGCAGCATTTAAATCAATTTTAGATTCTAAACAGGTATTATTCCTTTGTCCAACAACAATTCTTTCTAAACAACATTATGATAATGCTTTAACGAGATTTCAAAATTTCCCAGTTAATATAGCTTTATTAAATAGATTTACTACCCCTAAAGAAGTAAATAGAATTGTTACTGGTTTAAAAGAAGGAACTATTGATATGGTTATTGGTACCCATAGATTATTAAGTGATGATATTAAATTAAAAGATTTAGGATTATTAATAATTGATGAAGAACAAAGATTTGGTGTTGCTCATAAAGAAAAAATAAAAGAATATAAAACTAATATAGATGTCTTAACGCTTACAGCTACGCCAATTCCTAGGACCTTACAAATGTCTTTAGTAGGAATAAGAAGTTTATCTTTAATAGAAACCCCACCAATTAATCGTTATCCTATCCAAACTTATGTAGTAGAAGAAAACAAACAAATTCTAAGAGAAGCAATATATAAAGAATTATCTAGAGAAGGACAAGTTTTTATCTTATACAATCGTGTTCAATCAATCAAAGAGTTTGCAGCTAGAATTCATAATATAGTTCCTGATGCTAGAATATGTATTGCTCATGGACAAATGAATAAAACAGAATTAGAGGATACTATTTATAAATTTGTTAATTATGAATATGATATTTTAATTTGTACAACTATTATAGAAACAGGAATTGATATACCTAATGTTAATACTCTAATTATCATGGATGCTGATAGATTTGGTCTTAGTCAGTTATATCAAATTAGAGGAAGAGTAGGTAGAAGTGATAAGTTTGCTTATGCATATCTTATGTATCAACCATTTAAGAGTCTTACAGAAACAGCTGTTAAGAGATTAAATGTAATTAAAGAATTTACTGAATTAGGTAGTGGATTCTCTATTGCTACACGTGATTTATCAATAAGAGGAGCAGGAGATATCTTAGGTAGTGAACAAGCTGGATTTATTGACAGTGTAGGAATTGATTTATATTTGAAAATATTAAATGAAGAGGTAGAAAAGATTAATACCGGAATAACAGAAGAAGAGGAAGAGGAAACAGATAGTTTTAAACCATTAATTGAAGTAACTACGCATATTGATGATAATTACGTATCCGATGAAGAATTAAAGATTGAAATTCATAAGAAGATTAATTCAATAGACAGTGAAAATAAATTTAATGAAATTAAAGCAGAATTAGAAGATCGTTTTGGTAAACTAGATGAAGATTTAATAGTTTATATGTATGAAGAATGGTTTGAAAAACTAGCTAAGAAATTAAAAATTAGTAATATTCACCAAAATAAGAATTCTATTGAATTAGTATTTCCAGAAGAAGTTGTTTCTAAAATAGATACTGAAGAAATATTCATGGATGCTTTTGAAGTGACTAATATGTTTAGATTTAAAAGTAAAGGGACTAATTTAATCATTATTCTAGATATTATTAAGTTGGAAAAACATCCTATCTATTATCTTGTCGATTTACTTAATAAAATTGATGTCAAATTTGGAAATATTATTGATAAAAAAGAAGGAAATTGATATAGTTAATATGCTAGGAGTTGGGTACAATGCAGAATAATAGTAAAAAGGACATAAGAAACCAACATATTGTAAATTACAAAAATACAATTATTGAGGTTATTAAAAATAATACAAACTCGTTAGTAGATGATGATATTATGTCTTTAATTAGAAAACCACCATTAGATTCAATGGACTTAATTCAAAGCAAATTCTTATCTATGGCTAAGAAAAATAAAATAGTTTTAAATAGTGAAGAATTAAATGAAAAAATTGATAAATATCGTAAAGATATTTTAAAACTAAGTAAAGAATTAAAAGAAATTAGAATAAATGAATTATCTGATAAAGTAAATGCAGTAAAATTAAAGGATAATGAAATAATAAAAATCAATAAAAAAGATTTTAATGCAATAAATAAAATTATTAAAAAGACTATTAAGGAACAAGTGATAAAATCTTTAGAAGAAGAAATATTAGCAAAAATTGAGCAAATATTTCCTAAAAATGTAGATTCAAGTTTAAAAGAAAAAATTATTAAGGATATGACTAAGTATTTAAAGAAAAATTATTTAAACCAATTATTAGAAAATATAGATATTAAAATTTTAGTTAAAGATACTACTTTAATTAATAGTACTAAAGAGTTAGCTGAAAGATATATATTTAGTTTAAATAATTCCAGATTGCTTAATGATTTTGAATAAAATAGAAGATTTATGATCTTCTTTTTCTTTGATATAAAAAGAAAAAATTGACAAAACTAAGGTTTTGTGGTATAATTTGTGCACATTTTGAAAGAGGGGTTTGAAATTATGGATTTTGAAAAAAAAGTTTTAACAGGCTTGCTTGGTATATCGATAGCTGTAGCAGGTATTGAGGGAGTAGCAATAAAAATGCAAAATGATGAAATCAACAACGTGAAAAAACACTATATTGAATTACTTGATGATTCATATAAACAAGGTTTAGATGATGCTTTCGCACAACGTTCTTATGATGAAGATAGTAAGTATGTAGTATTAAAAACAGACAGGGATAATCTTGCTTGGGATTATCGTGAAGTAGCTGATTTAATGGTTGTCACTGACAAAGATAATGAAAAAATTTTAATAGACACAAAAACACATTATTTTTATGAAGATATTATGGGTATCTCAGACCAAGAAAGTTTTGAAGAGTATATTGCTAATATATATACAAAAACAAATAATGAATCAACAAAAGAGTTTATAAGAAAAATTATGTCTGATTCAAAGCAGCTAATTGAAACTATAAATAAAGATAGACTAAAAGAATTAGGTATTGATAAAACTTCATATGACATATTTTTCATTGATTATGCATATATAGGTCCAGATGGAGAAATATTAAATACAGTTACAAATATTGAAGCAGGCAAAAGATATAAATATACACCTAAGAAATAAAGATGCATTGCATCTTTTTTTGTTACATTACCTTGATTATGAAGAAATTGTGTGCTATGATTGTGCATATTGAAATGTGTTGATGAAGAGCTTATGTACAAAATATTTAATTTTAGAGAACTCGGTTGGTGAAAAAGAGTATTAAATTAGTATATAAGTATGGCTTCTGAACTTCTATATCGATATGTAGGTATAGGCGTAGATAAGCGTTAACTATTCAAGTGTATAATACAAAGTTATTATAAAGTAAGGTGGTACCGCGAGTAATCGTCCTTATGTTTATAATAGCTTTTTTATTTTAGGAGGGATAAAAATGGAAAAAGAAAAATACTACATTTCAACCGCAATTGCATATACTTCTGGAAAACCTCATATAGGTAATACTTATGAGATTGTTTTAGCTGATGCTATAGCTAGATTTAAAAGATTAAAAGGATATGATGTTTATTTTCAGACAGGTACTGATGAGCATGGAGAAAAAATTGAGTTAAAAGCGAAAGAAGCAGGTAAAACTCCACAGGAATTTGTGGATGAAGTAGCTACTGAAATTAAACGTATTTGGGATATTATGAATACCAGCTATGATAGATTTGTTAGAACTACAGATCCAGCTCATGAAAAAGTAATTCAACATATTTTTAAGTATATGTATGATAAAGGAGATATTTATTTAGGTAAATACGAAGGATGGTATTGTACTCCTGATGAAGCTTTTTGGACTGATAGTCAAGTAGTGGAAAATGAAGAAGGTAAACTAGTATGTCCAGAATGTGGAAGAGAAGTAGAAAGAAAGAGCGAAGAAGCATATTTCTTTAAACTTAGTAAATATCAAAAGCAATTAGAAGAGCATATTGAGAAACATCCAGAGTTCATTCAACCAGAATCTCGTAAGAATGAAATGATGAATAACTTTATCAAACCAGGATTACAAGATTTATGTGTATCAAGGACTTCATTTAAATGGGGAATTCCAGTAGATTTCGATGATAAGCATGTAGTTTATGTTTGGTTAGATGCCTTAAGTAATTATATTACTAATATTGGTTATGATACTGATGGTGGTAACGAAGAATTTAAATATAAATGGCCATGTGATCTTCATTTGATAGGTAAAGATATTATTAGATTTCATACTATATATTGGCCATGCTTCTTAATGAGTTTAGAGGTACCATTACCAAAACAAGTATTTGGACATCCTTGGTTAATCATGTCTGATGGTAAAATGTCTAAATCAATAGGTAATGTTGTTTATGCTGATGACTTAGTAGAAGAATTTGGTGTAGATGCAGTAAGATATTATTTTTTACATGAAATCCCATTTGCTAACGATGGAGTATTCACGAGAGATTTATTGATAGAAAGAATTAATGGTGACTTAGCAAACGTTTTAGGAAATTTGGTACAAAGAACTATTTCAATGGGTAAAAAATATTTTGATGGAAACGTTACTAATAAGAAAATAAGTAATGAATTATCTGAAAAGTTTATAAATAGTATTAATACTTTAGATGAAAAAGTAACTAAAAAAATGGATGAGTTACAAATAAGTGATGCAATCAGTGAAATATTTGAAGTTCTAAGAGCTAGCAATAAATATATTGATGAAACTACTCCATGGATTTTAGCTAAAGATGAAAATGAAAAAGATAATTTAGAAACAGTTCTTTATAACTTATTAGAATCTATTAGAGTATGTGCTAGTTTATTGGAACCATTCTTACCAGGAACTAGCGAAGAAATCTTAAAGCAAATAAACATTAATAATAAAGAATTTAAGTTTGTAGAAGATAACAAATATGAATTAAATGATCCTAAACCTATATTTTTAAGAATTCAAGAAAAATAGAAGATACCAATCTTCTTTTTTTTGTACTATAATAATTTTAGGTGATTATATGTATATAGATACACATTGTCATTTATCTAAAGAGGATTATGATGACATAGATTTAGTAATTAAAGAAAATAAAGAAAAAAATGTTAATAGAATTATTATATCGGGATGTACAAAGGAGACAATTGTTGAGTCAATAGCTTTAGCTGATAAATATCAAGAGGTTTATTTAACTATTGGTTATCATCCAAGTGAAGCGAAAATAATTACTTCAAAGGACTTAGAATTATTAGAAGATCAAATAAGAAATAATTCGAAAGTAAAAGGTATTGGAGAGATAGGATTAGATTATCATTACGGAAAAGAAGATATAGAATTACAAAAGGATTTTTTTAGAAAACAAATGAAATTAGCTGAAAAACTAAATTTACCAGTAGTTATTCATAGTAGAGATGCAACAAAAGATACAATTTCTATCCTAAAAGAATTTCCACAGGTTATTGGGGATATCCATTGCTTTAGTGGAAGTATTGAAACAGCTAAAATATATGTTTCTATCGGATATAAAATTGGAATAGGTGGAGTAGTAACATTCAAAAATAGCAATTTATATAAAGTAATAGAAGCTATTGGTATTGAGAATATTGTTTTAGAAACTGATGCCCCTTATCTAGCTCCTGTTCCAGTAAGGGGAAAAAAGAATTCTTCTAAATATATTCCTTATATTGCTGATAAACTATCAGAAATATTAAATATTCCAGTTGAAAAAATCGCTGAAATTACTACTAATAATGCAGTTACTTTGTTTGACTTGAAGTAGTTTTTATGATATCGTAGTATTAATAATAGGGTTGGAGGAAAGATATGTTAAAAAAGAGCCAAAAACAATTTTTTTTAGTCATACTAATTATTTTGTTTCTAATAGCTGCTTTTTTTATCTTTTTTCATGCTAAAAGTCAAAATGTTCCAATAAAAGAAAAAAGTATTTCTACAAAATTTTATAATTCTAAGGAAATTACTCTTACTAGCAATTTACCTATTTCTGATGAATTAGGAAAGAAATTAGATGGTAAAGGTACTGAAGATGGTATACAAGGATATCAAGAATTCGATATTAAAAACAATTTAAAAGAAAGTGTTAAATATCAAATATATATAACAAAAAAAGAATTAAAAAATGAAGTTAGAGGTAATTATATAAAATTCTATTTGACTGATGAAGCAGATAACCCTTTAGAAGGATATAATCAAAATTCTGTCCCAACATATACTGATTTACTTGCATTAAATGAATTGCCAGGATCAAGATTATTGTATAGTGGTGAATTAAAAAACAATGAAACCAAGAAATTAATTTTAAGAGCTTGGCTATCTGATAGTTATATAGTATCTACAGAAAATCGTGAGTTTACTTTTGAGATAAATGTAAAGACTAATTAGGAGGACATTATGGAGAATAAAAAGAGTGGGGAATTATCAAAAAACTTTTGGTATGTACTTTTAGGAACATGCTTAGTTTTGGTGATTTTAGTAGGAATAGTGTTTTATAAGTTTGCAAATAGAGAAGAAGAGGTTATTGAAGAAAAATTATCTGGAGGAAATATTCAATTAAATTATACAAATGCGGTTACTGGATTAAGTATTTCAAAAGCTACTCCAATTGCAGATGAAATTGGTATGAAAAGTGATAAAGAAGGACAATACTTTGATTTTTCACTAGACATTGAAATAGATGAGGCTAAGACTATTGTTTATGAGATTGCTGTAATAAAAAACGAAACAGCATCAACTATTGGAAATGATGATATTAGAATTTATTTAGAAAAAGAAGAAAGTGGAACTTATAATAAAGTATTTGGCCCAGCAGCATATAAACCATTAGAAAAGGATTCGAAATTAGGTTCTCCTGATGGAAGTATGGTACTTGTCAAGGAAAGTACTAAAAAGTCACTAAAGGATAACTATCGTCTGAGAATGTGGCTTTCAAACAAGAGCTTAACAAAAACTGGTAATTATAGCATAGAAGTAGTTGTAAATGGACATGCAAAGTAGAAGTGTAAAGTACACTTCTTTTTTTTACGGAAATATGGCTTTTTTATTTGTAAGAGTATTATAATAAAAATAGGATTGGAGGGATAGCATGAGTGGTTTTCGTAGCAAGATGAAACAAGTAAAATATTTGGTTTACTTTGTAACACGTTCATTCTTAATTACAATTCTATGCTTTATGTCTCTAATTTGTTTAGCATCTGTCATTTACTTTGGTGATATGTTTGCCTCAATCGGTAAAGGGATCTATAAAAATCCTTTGTTTGGAGCATATGTTATTGTTTCTCCAAGTATGGTTCCCACGATAAAAATAGATGATGCTATTGTTATTAAAAGAGTTGATAATGATAAATATAAAGTAGGAGATATTATTACATTTTCATCTATGGATAATAATTATCTTGGTAAAGCAGTAACTCACAGAATAGTTGATAAAAAAAATTATACAAGCGGGGAGTCAATATATACTACAAAAGGGGATAATAATGCAGTTGTAGATGCGACTCGAGTAAAGACTAGTGATATATATGGAAAAGTTTTATTTAAAATACCAGCGGTAGGAACTTTAGAAAAATTAGTAGCTAGACCTAGCAATTTCTTCTTAAGTTTGTTAATTCCAACAGTGATATTCATTGTATATGAAATGATGAGAATAGTATTTATGATGTCAAAAAGAAAAGTTTAAAGCTTTCTTTTTTTAACATCTTAATTTATAATAAGAAAACTGGTGATATTATGGAAAAATATGATGTGAGATTTAAAAAGAAATTTGGACAAAATTTTTTAAAAGATTCTAATATTGTTAAAAAAATTACAAATATATGTGAAATTGATAAAGATTCCTTGGTAATTGAAGTAGGGCCTGGTGGAGCCATAATGACTAAAGAGTTAGCTGCTAGAGCCAAGAATGTTTTGGCTTATGAGATAGATACTGATTTAGAAAATGAATTAGCAATTAAATTAAGTTCTTATAGCAATGTTGAAGTTTTATTTAGAGATTTTTTAAATGCTAATTTAAAAGAAGATATAGAAAAATATACTTATAATAAATTGTTTTTTGTAAGTAATGTTCCTTACTATATAACTACACCTATTCTTATGAAGATTATTAATTCTAATTTGCATTTTGATAAAATTGTTATGATGGTTCAGAAAGAAGTTGGAGATAGATTTTCTACTAATCCAGGAAATAAAGATTATGGGTCTATTACTGTATTATTAAATTACTTCTATGAAGTAAAAAAAGAATTTTTTGTATCAAAAAGGGAGTTTGTTCCTGTCCCTAAAGTAGATAGTGTTGTTATTTCTTTTACCGAAAGAAAAGAAAAATTATATCTAAAAGATTTTGATTTTTTTGAAAAAGTTTTAAGGGATTCTTTCCAATATAAAAGAAAGAATATTAGAAATAATTTAAAGAAGTATGATTTAGCCAAAGTAGAAGAAGTGTTGAAAAATTATAATTTAGATTTAAATTCGCGAGCAGAAACATTTCCTGTAGAGGTGTTTGTTGATTTAGCTAATAGTTTGTTTGGAAGTAGTTAATTCTACTTTCTTTTTTTTTGCATAGAATTAAATAGGTGATGAATATTTGAATTTTAAAGTAGGTGATTTAGTTAGTAGAAATTCTCATAATAATGATATTGTTTTTAGAATAAATAAAATTATTGATAGTAATGTATACTTAGTAGGTGTAAACGTTAGATTATGTGCTGATGCTGATCTTAATGATATTGTAAAAGTTGATCAGATTGAAAATGATGATAATGAAATAATCGAGAGAAACATGGGATTTCTAAATATGGATAGAGAAAACTATTTTTATATACCTGGAAAAATACTTCATATTGATGGAGACAGTATTTATTTAAAAAGATGTATGAATTTTTATAAAAAGCTAAATATTAAAGCTAACGGAGTAGTAATTCATGAAGTAAATATTTCAAAAAGAATAAGTGAATTAATAGAAGAATACAAACCAGATATTATTGTTATTACTGGACATGATTCTTATTCTTTAAAAAGTAATAACAAATATGATTTAAAAAATTATGAAAATACTATTCATTTTATTTCAGCAATAAAGGAAGCTAGGAAGTATGAAAAGTCACAAGATAAATTAATAATCATAGCGGGTGCATGTCAATCAAATTATGAAGAATTAATAAAAGCTGGTGCTAATTTTGCATCTAGTCCCAAGAGAATTAATATTCATGCTCTTGATCCAGCAATCATTGCTTCTTCCATAGCATTATCAGATAAGAATCAAAGTATAGACTTAATAAAAACCTTAGAAAAGACTAAATATGGTAGTGCTGGTATAGGAGGAATTATTACAAATGGAACTATGTATGTGGGGTATCCAAGATGAATTTAGAAAGAATAAAAAAAGATGTTTCAAAATATCTAAATCAGAAACATGAATTCATCTATACAGGTAGCCGTAATCAGACCGAAAATTTTGTTGGCAAAATAATTAAGCTATATCCAGCAATTTTTATCATCGAAACAGAGACAGGAATTATTAAATCATTTGTATACAGCGACTTTGCAACAGGAAGTTTAAATATAATATCGTAGTTAAATTTTGTTGCATTTTCAAAAATAATAGTATAGAATAAGGTTATAAAGTTAATTTGCACTTTATGAGGGAGGAATATTCATATGGAAATCACATCTGTAAATGTACGTAAGATTGAAAAAGAAGGTTCTCGTATGAAGGGAATAGCATCTATATTATTAGATGATAGCTTTGCTGTACATGATATCAGAATAATTGAAGGAGACAACGGTTTATTCATAGCTATGCCTAGCCGAAAGACAGCAACTGGTGGATACCGTGATATAGCTCATCCAATTAATCCAGAAGTTCGTGCTATGTTTGAAAAAGCAATTCTAACTGCTTATGAAGAAGCAGAAGATGTTCAAACAGAAGAGTAGATGCTAAGGCATCTTTTTTTTGTATATTTTCAAGTATAATGCATATTATTTACTAGGAGGATAAAATGAATAGAGAAAATTCTAGTATTAGTACTTATAATCATAGTGTTAGTTTATTAGAAAGAAAAACATTAGTTATAACAGGAGTAAAGAAAATAGAAAATTTTGATAATCTTCACTTTCTGTTAGAGACAACCATGGGTTATATGATGATAAAAGGAGATTCATTAGAACTAATTAAATTAGATACTTTAGCAGGAAATGTAACAATAAAAGGAAATATTAATAATATTAATTATCTATTAGATAATAATAATTCTAAGAAGGAAGAAAATATTTTTTCAAAGCTATTTAAATAATGAATATAAAGTTTCAAGTAATTAGTTTGTTATTTTCTTTTCTATATGGATCAATAATTTTTAGTCTAATAAAAAAATTATATCGATACTTAACTATAAAAAAGACTAGTAAAAGAGTTCTTTATAACCTTGGTTTTAGTATTTTTATATCATTAATTTATTTCATAATAATGTATTTTCTTAATAATGGATATATACATTTATATTATTTACTATCACTTGTTCTTGGAATATTAGTGGTTTATCAGCTGACAAAATAATGTCAAATACTATCTTTTTTTGACCTATTTATTGTACAGGTAAAAAATAAGGGGTTATAATATAGGGTGAAAAGGTAGGTGAATGTGATGGCAAAGAGAAAGAAAAAAGTTAGAACTAGATTTTTCTTATTAGGATTAACTTCTATGTTTATTATTTGTGCTGTAACATTCACTATTGGTAAATACTGGATTGAGATAATTGATAAGTATCAAGAAAAGAAAAATTTAGATCGTGAATTAACAAGTATGAAGGAAAAAGAAGAAGAATTAAAAGTTGATGCTGATAAACTACAAAATCCTGATTATATTGCTAGATATGCGAGAGAAAAATATTTATATTCAAAAGAAGGAGAATATATTTTACAAATTCCAGAAGAATAATAAGATATTCTTCTTTTTTTTTATTTATATATGTTATAATATAACTTGATTGGATGGTGTTTAGATGTTGAAAATAGAAGACGCTTTTTCATTTAATAATCATGATAAAATTGTTGTTGGTTGTTCAACTGGACCTGATTCTATGGCTTTAGTAGATATGCTGCTTAAAATTAGGGATAAATACCAACTATCAATTATTATTGCCCATGTTAATCATAATGTTCGAAAAGAGAGTTTTGAAGAAGCTAAATTTTTAGAAGAATATTGTGCTAAAAATAATTTAATTTTTGAAACAATGATAATAGAAAACTATGGTGATGATAATTTTCATAATGAAGCTCGCTTTATCAGATATAATTTTTTTGAAAATATTGTTCATAAATATGAAGCCAATTATTTAATGACTGCTCATCATGGAGATGACTTAATTGAAACAGTTTTAATGAGAATAGTTCGAGGTTCAAATTTATCAGGATATGCTGGTTTTAGGGATGTAATTGAAATGGATGATTATACTATTGTTAGACCATTAATTAGTTGGACTAAGAAAGAATTAGAAGAATATGATCAAGAAAATAAAGTAAAATTTTATGTAGATGAATCAAATACTAAAGATACTTATACAAGAAATAGATATCGCAAGTATGTTTTACCGTTCTTGAAAGAGGAAGAACCTGATGTTCATTTAAAATTTTTAAAGTTTAGTAAATCTCTAGATGAAGCAAGTAAATTTATTATTAAGTCAAGAAACAAAGCTTTAAATAGAGTGTTAGAAAATGATAAGGTGTTAATAGATAAATTTTTACTTGAAGATGATTATTTACAAAAAGAAATATTATATTATTTGTTGAATGATTTTTATCAAGATGATTTAATATTAGTCAATGATAAGCATATTGATTTAATGATGAAGTTAATTAAAAGTCCAAAAGCTAATAGTTATGTTAATTTACCAAACGAAGTATTAGCAAAAAAAGATTATAATTATTTTGAAATAGTTAGAGAAACTGAAGTAATTACTGGTTATGAAATAGAATTTGATAATTATGTAACATTGCCTAATGATCATAGTATTGAAAAAATTGAAAAAACAGAAGATAATAGTAATAATATATGTCGTTTAAATAGTGAAGATATTACATTACCATTAATAGTTCGTACTAGAAAAATAGGTGATAAGATTCAAGTTAAGGGACTAGGTGGTACTAAAAAATTAAAAGATATTTTTATAGACAAAAAGATATCTTTAGCTAATCGAGATATTTGGCCTATTGTTAGTGATTCTACTGGAAAGATTGTTTGGATTCCAGGATTAAAAAAATCAATATTTGACAAAAAAAAGACTGAAAGATATGATATAATATTGAAATACAAATAAGGAGGAATGTTTGTGAATAAAAAGATTGATAAAAAAACAGTAAAAAAAGGTTTGTTACCATATTTGTTTTTATTTATCATAATGCTAGGTGTACTATATGTATTGAATGTAATGAATAATGATATTCATGAATTATCATATGATGAATTTATTGAACAATTAGATAAGAATAAAATTACTGAGATTGAATTAATAGCTAGAGGTGGAGGCTATACCTATGAAGCTAGGGGTACTTTAAAGGGTTATAAAGAAAATGAAACTTTCTATGCTAGATTGCCTTTGAGTGAAGAAGTAATGAAGAAAATTGTTGCTGCTAGTGATGAACAGGAATTTAAAATGACTGTTAAGCCTGATCCTGACGCTTCATCATTATTGATAATATTAGTTAATGTTGTACCAATATTATTGCTTATTGGAATAGTATTCTGGATCTTTAATAAGCAATTAGCTGGTAATAGAAATTCTCTTGATTTTGGTAAGAGTAGAGCAAAATTAAATACTGATGATAATCAAGTTACATTTAAAGATGTAGCTGGATTAAAAGAAGAAAAAGAAGAGGTTAGTGAACTTATTGATTTCTTAAAAGATCCAAAGAAGTTCCAAAAACTAGGAGCCAGAATTCCTAAAGGAGTATTATTAATGGGTCCTCCAGGAACAGGTAAAACTTTACTTGCTAAGGCTGTTGCTGGTGAAGCAAATGTTCCATTTTACTTTATAAGTGGATCTGATTTCGTAGAATTATTCGTTGGTGTAGGAGCTAGTCGTGTACGTGATATGTTTCAACAAGCTAAAAGAAATGCACCATGTTTAATATTTATTGATGAAATAGATGCAGTAGGTCGTCAAAGAGGTACTGGTTTAGGTGGAGGACATGATGAAAGAGAGCAAACTTTAAATCAATTACTTACTGAGATGGATGGATTTGGTCAAAATGAAGGAATCATTATAATTGCTGCTACTAATAGGCCAGATGTATTAGATCCTGCATTACTTCGTCCAGGAAGATTTGATAGACAAGTTACAGTTAATTTACCTGATGTAAGAGGAAGAGAAGAAATATTAGGAGTTCATGCTAAGAATAAGATTTTAGCAGAAGGAATTACTCTAAAGAACTTAGCTAAGAGAACTCCTGGATTTAGTGGAGCTGATCTTGAAAACTTACTTAATGAAGCAGCACTTCTTGCTGTTAGAAGAAATAAAGAAGAAATTGGTATGAGTGAAATAGATGAAGCCACTGATAGAGTACTTATGGGACCTGCTAAAATAAGCCATAAATATAGTGAAAATGATCGTAAATTAGTTGCTTATCATGAAGCAGGACATGCTGTTATTGGTATAAAATTAGCTAACGCTAGTGACGTTCAAAAAGTAACTATTATTCCTCGTGGGTCTGCAGGTGGATATAATATGATGGTACCAAGTGAAGAAAAATTATGTTCTACTAAGACAGATTTATTAGAACAAATTACTGGATTACTTGGTGGTAGAACAGCAGAAGAAATTACTTTTGGAGAAATAACTACAGGAGCTCATAATGACTTCGAAAAAGCTACTAAGATAGCTCGTGCAATGGTTACTGAATATGGTATGAGTGATTTAGGACCTCTTCAATTCGAGCAACCATCAGGTAGTGTCTTCTTAGGAAGAGATTATAATAAACCACAACACTTCTCTAATGAAGTTGCTAACGAAATAGATATGGAAATGCGTAAAATAATTGATGATTGTCATAAGAAAGCAACTGAAATTATTAAGAAGAATAAGAGTTTATTAAAACTAATTGCTGAAACATTATTAGAATATGAAACATTAACTAAAGAACAAATTGATTATTTAGTTGAACATGGTAAGATGCCAGAAGAAGATGATACCAATTTAGAGTCATTATCTATTACCAAATTAAAAGCAATGGCTAAAGAAAAAGGTATTGAAGGATATTCGAAAATGAATAAAGCTGAATTATTAAAAGAATTAGATGAAAAAAACTAATTCTTTTTTCTTGCAAAATAGAAAGAATTAGTTATAATATAAGGCAAAGGAGTGAAATGTATGGCTAAAAAAGTAGTTGATAAGGAAAAGTTAGCTAAGGTTACTAAAAAAGGGAAAGGTTTTATGGGTGAATTTAAAGAATTCATCATGCGTTACAGCATTAACTGATGATTTCATTAATCCATTAATTAATGGTATTGGTGGAGCAGAAGTTGGAGGAACTTTAAAAATCTACGGAGGACAAGTTATTAAATATGGTGATTTTATTACTGCAATAATTAATTTCTTAATTATGGCATTAGTATTATTCTTCATCTTAAAAGGATTTAATAAACTTGCATCTCTTGGTAAAAAAGAAGCAGAAGAAGCAGTTGCACCTAAAACTGACGAAGCTATTTTACTTGAAGAAATCAGAGATTTATTAAAGAAAAGAAAGTAATGTAAGATTCCTATTGGAATCTTTTTTTCTTGTTTAATTGGTATATATAAGATATACTAGGCATGGATTAAGGGGATATTTATGGAATGGAAAATAGGTAATGTTACAATTAAAAATCAGGTAGTATTAGCTCCTATGGCAGGAATTTGTAATTCCGCCTTCAGGAGAATTTGTAAAGAAATGGGTTGTGGTTTAATATATGCTGAAATGGTCAGTGATAAAGCTATTACATTTCAAAATAAAAAGACTTTAGATATGTTATATATGACTGATGAAGAAAGGCCTATTGTTCAACAAATATTTGGTAGTGATAAAGAGTCGTTTGTTACTTCTGCTAAATATATATATAAGACTATGAAACCTGATATTATAGATATTAATATGGGATGTCCTGTACCTAAGGTAGCAGTAAGAGCTCAAGCAGGATCAGCTTTATTAAAGAATCCTGAAAAGATATACGACATAGTAAAAGCTGTAGTAGAAGCAGTACCTATTCCAATTACGGTTAAAATTAGAAGTGGTTGGGATAGTAAAAGTATTAATGCAGTTGAAGTGGCAAAGATTATAGAAAAAGCAGGGGCATCTGCAATATGCATCCATCCACGTACTAGAAGTCAAGGTTATAGTGGTAAATCTGATTGGTCTATCATAAAAGCTGTTAAAGAAGCTGTAACTATTCCTGTAATAGGTAACGGAGATATAAAGACACCTGAAGATGCTAAAAGAATGATAGATGAAACTAATTGTGATGCCGTTATGATAGGAAGAGGAGTTCTTGGAAATCCTTGGTTAATAGAAAATGTTATTAATTATTTAGATGGTAAGCCTACTAGAGAAATATCTGTTGATGAAAAAATAGATATGTGTTTAAAACATTTAGAAATGTTAAAGAACATTAAAGACGAAAAGATAGCTTGCTTAGAAATAAGAAATCATATTTCATGGTATTTCAAAGGGATTAAATCAGTTAATGAATTAAAAAAGAAAATCTATCAAACAACAAATATTCATGATATAATCTTGTTATTGAATGAATTTAGGGAGGCATATCATGAAAAAGAAAACTAAAAAAGCATATTTTGTTCAAAGATTAATAGCTTTTTTGATAGATATATTATTGGTGTATACTATAACTTCTATAGTTGCAATGCCATTTGTTGATACTAAGGAAAGTAAGAAAGTTAATGAAGAAATTAATGAATTGCTTGATCAAACAACGAAACAAGAAATAACTACTAGAGAGTTTGCTGATAGAAATATGGACCTTAGTTATCGAGTAGCTAGAAAAAATGGAATTATTTCTTTAATAACATTGGTAATGAATATTTTATATTTTATGGTTTTTCAATTATATAATAAAGGACAAACTATTGGAAAACAAATAATGAAGATTAGAGTAAAGTCAGATCATGGAGAATTGACAATGAATCAAATGATTTTTAGGGCGTTTATTGCTAATTCAATTCTTTTAGATCTTATTACATTTATGTTTATGTTATCAAATTCAAGATTAGTTTATTTTTATGGAATAACTACATTTAGTACTTTGCAATATTCAATTACTTTAATTTCAATATTTATGATATTAATTAGAAAAGATGGTTGTGCTATACATGATTTATTAGTACATACTAAAGTGGTTAAAGAGTAAGGAGTGATAAAAATGGAAAGAAATTTTACAGAACAAGAATTAGTTAGAAGAGAAAAAGCAGAAAAGTTAAGAGAATTAGGTTTAGATCCTTTTGGTCATAGATATGATAGAGAAGATTATGCTAAGGATATCAAAGAAAAATATCAAGATGTAGAACATGATGCTTTTGAAAATATGGAAGATACTGCTAAAGTAGCAGGTAGAATTATGTTTATTAGAAAGATGGGTAAAGCATCATTCTTTACTATTCAAGATAAAACAGGTTCTATTCAAATTTATATTTCAATAAATGATATTGGAGAAGAAGCTTATACTTTATTTAAATCAGCTGATATTGGTGATATAGTTGGTGTTTATGGTAAAGTAATGAAGACTAAGACTGGTGAAGTTACAATTAAGTGTTTAGAATATACTCACTTAGTAAAAGCATTAAAACCTTTACCAGAAAAATTCCATGGTTTAACAGATAAAGAAGAAAGATATAGAAGACGTTATGTTGATTTGATGATGAATGAAGAAGCAAAAAAAGTAGCTTTCTTAAGGCCTAGAATTATTAGATGTATTCAAAATTTCTTAGATAGTAAGGGCTTTGTTGAAGTGGAAACACCAGTACTTACAACTTTACTTACTGGTGCAAGTGCTAGACCTTTTGTTACTCATCATAATGCTCAAGATATGGATATGTATTTAAGAATAGCTTTAGAGTTACCTCTGAAAAGATTATTAGTAGGGGGCATGGAAGCAGTTTATGAAATAGGTAGACAATTTAGAAATGAAGGAATGGATCAAAAGCATAATCCAGAATTTACTTCTTTAGAAGCGTATTTAGCTTATGCCGATTTAGATACATGGATGGATTTAACTGAGGAAATGTATCATAATATTGCAAAAATGATTGGTAAAGATATTTATCATTGGAATGGAGAAGATATAGATTTATCAAAGCCATTTAGAAAAGCAACAATGTGTGAAGTAATTAAAGAAACAACTGGAATTGACTTTAAAAAAATAACAGATTTAGATGAATGCATAAAATTAGCAGAAGAGCATCATATTGAATTAGAAGAGCACGAAAAGACTTATGGACATATAGTATCTAAGTTCTTTGAAGAATATGGAGAAAAAACTTTAATTCAACCAACATTCTTGTGTGAACATCCATTAGAAATTTCTCCACTTACTAAGAAAAATCCAGATGATCCAAGATTTGTTGATAGATTTGAATTGTTTGTAGCAGGAACTGAACTTGCTAATGCTTATACAGAATTGAATGATCCTATTGATCAATTAGAGAGATTTGAAGCTCAACTTAATGAAAGAGAGCTTGGAAATGAAGAAGCTAATGATATTGATATGGATTTCGTAGAAGCTTTAGAATATGGTATGCCACCAGCAGGTGGAATTGGTTACGGAATTGACAGAACTGTTATGCTATTTGCAGAACAAGATTCTATTAGAGAAGTAATTTTATTTCCAACAATGAAAGAAAAGACTAAAGAAATTTAGTTCTTTTTTTTGAAAAAAAAGTGTAAATACTTGTAAAATCAAACGTAAAAAGTTATAATTATTATGGGAGGAGAATTATGAAAAAGAAAACATTAAAAGTCGTTCTTTGGGTATGTGCACTTTTAGTAGTACTTTTAGCAGTTATTTTTCCAAAAGCTACATGGGCTTATATGGTTGAACTTGTATTAGCTTTAGCTATAATGGGAATTATGGTTTTCAATGCCGATGAAAAATATAATGCTACTAAAGTAATTCTAATTGCATTTATTGGATTAATGTTACTTAGCTGGATAATACCTGCTGCTTATTTTTCTAGTGAGTATGTTGATCAAGGACGCACACAAATGGGATTATTTGATATGTTTAATTATCCATTAACTGCATTGTCATATTTTGGATATATAGCATTATTCTTAATTCTAGTTGGAGGTTTTTATGGAATTTTATATAAAATTCCAGCATATCGTTCATTCTTAGATAAGATAGTAAATGCTTTCCGTGGAAAAGAAATGTTATTATTATCAGTTATGGTAGTATTAATTGCTTTACTTGTTTCATTCTGTGGATTGCATATTGGAGTAGCATTGTTTATTCCTTTTGTAGTAGCTCTTATCTTAATGATGGGATATGATAAGATAACTGCAGCATTAGTTACTGTAGGAGGTATTTCTGCAGGTTTAATTGGAACTACTTTTGCTGATGCAAATGTTAGTGTTTTAACTCAAAGTTTATCTTTAAAACTTAATTACAACATTTGGGTAAGATTAGTTATCTTACTTGCTGCTATCATAGTTGTAATCTTTAATGTAATTGTTTATGTTAAGAGAAACTTAGGTAATGTTAAAGTGGTTAAAAGAGAAGCTGTAGCTAAAAAAGAAAAAGTAGTTGAAGTTAAGGCAACTAAAAATACTAAGAAGCCTGCTAAAAAAGCTTCTAGTAAAACAACAACTAAGAAATCAGGAAAGTCAACAAAGAAGAAAAATAATAATAAAGCAGCATTAAAAGATGGAAAAGTTATTGTACTTACAGAAAATGATACAGTAGCAGATTCTATGTATGTTCCAAAAGGATCTGGTTCAAAACATAGCGTATGGCCATTTACATTACTATTTGTATTATTATTCATTGTAGTAGTGTTAGCATTCCTTTCTTGGGAAGGCATTGGTGTTAAGTTCTTTGCAGACTTAAATCAATCTGTAGCTAGTTATGAGCTATTTAAGTTCCCAATTTTTGGAAAATTATTAGGAACAACAAATGCTTTTGGAGCTTGGACAATTACTGATATGTTTGTACCACTTGCTTTAGTAGTTCTTCTATTATCATTAATCTATAAAGTTAGTTTTGAAGATATTCTAGAAGGATTTATGAGTGGTGCTAAAAAAGCATTAGGACCAGCAGCAATTTCAATTTTGTTATATGCTATCCTAGTATTAGTAACATATCATCCATTCCAATTAGTAATTTATAATACATTACTAAGTTTAAATAAAGGATTTAACGTTTTAACAACAACTATTGTAGCAATTTTAGCAAGTTTCTTTAACTCTGATATTGCATACACATTCCAAAGCGTTTTACCATATTATGTTACTAAAGTAACTAATCTTAAAGATTTCTCAATCGTAGGAATTATCTTTACTTCTATGTATGGTTTAACTGCATTAGTAGCACCAACTAGTTTAGTATTGATGGGAACTTTATCTTATTTAAAAGTTTCATATAAAGATTGGTTAAAAGCTGTATGGAAGTTATTAGTAGAATTATTTGTTGTCTTATTAGTAGTTTTCATTATTCTAGCTTTAGTATAATAATTTAGGAAGTCTTAAGACTTCCTTTTTTTTGCAAAAAAAGTCTGTTTTTTGGGGATTACTTTCATTGATACAAGAATATTAATTTTATAAAATTATATTGAGGTGACTAGATGAATTTGTCTTTTGATGAAGAGTCTCAAAAACTAATAAATCAAGCAAAAGAAGAAATGTTTAATTTAAGACATCCTTATGTAGGTAGTGAACATCTATTATTAGCGATTCTAAAAAACAAAAATTTAAAAGAAGTAACTATATTAAAAACGTATGGAATTACGTACGAAAGATTTTATAAAGAATTGGTTAATATTATTGGAATAGGTAAAAAAAACAACAAGTGGTTTTTATTTACACCAATGTTAAAAAGAATACTAGAAAATGCTGAGAACTATAGTGGCAATAATGTTATAACACCTAGATGTCTATTAATATCTTTATTATCTGAAGGTGATGGTATAGCTAACAGGGTTTTGTTGTCTTTAAATATTGATTCATATCAAATATATGATAACTTTATTACAAATAATAAGAAATATTATAATCTAGAAAAACCTGTATTGTTGGAGGAATTAGCTATTAATATGAATGAAAAAAGTGCTGAATATGATCCGGTTTATGGTAGAGATGAAGAAATTAATAGTGTTATTAGAATATTATTAAGAAAGAACAAGAGTAACCCATTATTATTAGGAGAAACTGGTGTGGGAAAAACAGCTATTGTAGAAGAATTAGCTAGAAGAATTGTTAATGGTGAAGTTCCATTTAAGTTAAAGAAGTTAATTATTTATAATGAAGGATCAATTGATGCAGCTAATATCTTGAAACCATACTTAGCTAGAAATGATATTAGAGTAATCGGATCTACTACTATAGAAGAATATAATAGAAATATTTCAAAGGATTTAGCTTTGGCTAGGAGATTTCAACAAATATATATTGATGAGTTATCTGTTCAAGAAACAAAAAATGTCTTATTAAAATTAAAAAATAATTATCAAGTATTTCATAATGTAGAAATATCTAGAGAAACAATTGATAAATTAGTAGAAATATCTAATGGGTTTATTTTTAATCGTAATCAACCAGATAAAGCAATTGATTTATTAGATGAAGTTTGTACTTATAGTTCTTTAAAGAATCAAACGAATAATGAAGAAAAAGAACTTAATTTAGAAATTCTAAAATTAGAAAAAACAAAAAATATAGTTATTAGAAAGAAGAATTTAGAAGAAGCATTAAAAATAACTAGTAGAGAAAAGAGTTTGCTAAGTAAAATCAATTTTGATACTTTTTGTTCGCAAAAAAGAATTGATATCACAGAAAAAGACATTTATGATGTTATTTATAAAAAAACAAAAATTCCAGTTATAGAAAAAGAATATAAAACATCTGAATTAAAATTATTAAGACTTATGCCAAAACAAAGAAATAATATAAAAGAGATAATAAAAGTGCTAAAAAAGATAGATTATAAGAAAAGAAATGTTCCAGCATTAATCACAATGAAAGGTAAAAAATTAGAGGAAATAGAAAAAGTATTAGAAATATTAATAGAAGAATTATATAGTAGTCAATTGATAAAAATAGATGTTGCTAATTATCGGAAGACTAAAGAATTATTAGAAAACGAGTTTTCGTTATTGAAAAATAGTCAGCAAACGTTTCCAGTCTTTTCAATTAAAAATATAGATAAATGTCACAGAGAAGTTAGTGATTATCTTTTTAAGTCTTTTTCTGAAGGATGTTTTATGAGTAATAATTATAATAAGTATTATATAAAGAAATCTCTGATTTTTTTGATAATTAACAATGAAAATAACCAAATTGGTTTTAATTCCAGTAAACCTAAAAAAGAATATTTAAATGCTATTAAAGTAATTGACTTTAACTAAAAATAATATAGTGTATTTTTAAGTTCTTTTTGTTATAATAACGTTGGTAGGTGATTTTATGAAAATATACAATACGCTTAGTAAGAAAATAGAAGAGTTTGTTCCTAATGTAGATGGGCAAGTAAAAATGTATACTTGTGGACCTACTGTATATCATTATGCTCATATTGGAAATCTAAGGACTTATATCTTTGAAGATGTTTTAGAAAAAGGTTTAAAATATTTGGGATATGATGTTAAGAGAGCAATGAATATTACTGATGTTGGACATTTGACTAGTGATGCTGATACTGGTGAAGATAAAATGTTAAAGGGTGCTCAAAGAGAAGGAAAAACAGTATATGAAATTGCTGAATTTTATACTGAAGCCTTTTTAAATGATATGAAAGATTTAAATATTAAGATACCTGAGACAATCGAAAAAGCTAGTGATAATATTGATGTTTATATTGAGATGATTGAAAAAATGCTTGCTGATGACTATGCATATATTTCTAATGGAAATGTTTATTTTGATATTAGTAAAGCAAAAGATTATTATCAATTATCTGGTAAAAATCCTGAAGATTTAATGATTGGTGTTAGAGATACAGTAGAAGAGGATAAAGCTAAAAGAAATCCTGCAGACTTTGTATTATGGTTCACATTATCTAAATTTGAAAATCAAGCTATGAAATGGGATTCTCCATGGGGAGTAGGATATCCTGGATGGCATATAGAATGTTCTGGAATAAATTATAAAGTGTTTGGTGAATACTTAGATATTCATTGTGGCGGAGTTGATAATATATTTCCACATCATACAAATGAAATTGCTCAAAGCGAGGCTTTTGTAGGACATAAATGGTGTAATTATTGGTGCCATGGTGCTTATTTAAATGATGAAACAGGAAAGATGAGTAAATCAAAAGGGGAATTTTTAACTGTTTCATTACTAAAGTCAAAGGGTTATTCACCAATAGATTATAGATTTTTCTGTTTAAACAGTCACTATCGTAATCCATTAACATTTACTTATGAATCGTTAGATGGAGCACGTAAAGCGTTAAAGAGATTGAAAAGTAAAACTTTAGCTCTAAAAGATGAAGGTAATTTGGATAATGAATCATTTACTAAATATGATGAATTATATAAGGAAGCCTTAAGTAATGATTTAAACACTTCGTCTATGATTACAATTCTTTATGATGTTTTAAAAGATGAAAGTTTAAATGATAAAACAAAGTTAGAATTAGTGAAATCATTTGATAAAGTTTTATCATTAGATTTATTAAAAGAAGAAGAATCAGTAATTGATACTGATTTAGAAAAAATGATTCAAGAAAAAATAGTTGAAAGAAAAGAAGCTAAGAAGAATAAAGATTTTGCAACTGCTGATAAGATAAGAGATGAATTATTAGAACAAGGCATTAAATTAATAGATACTAGAGAAGGAACAACATATGAATTAATATAGGATTAGTAAAACTAATCCTTTTTTGTGGTATAATTATTTTGGTGATATAAATGAATGTCTTAGAAATAAATGTTTTAGTACTTGCTTATTTAGGAGACGCGATATATGAGATTTATATAAGAAAGTATTTAATTGCTAAAGGAATAGGCAATGTTAATGATTTACAAACAGAATCTTTGAATTATGTAAGTGCTAAAAGTCAGGCTAAATATCTACAAAAGATGATTGATAATAATATGTTAAGTGAAGAAGAATTAGATGTTGTTAAAAGAGCAAGAAATTATAAGACAACTTCTCATCCAAAGAATTGTGATATAGTTACTTATAAATATGCAACTGGATTAGAAGCATTAATAGGTTATTTAGAGTTGAGTGAAAATAAAGAAAGGATCGATGAAATAATGAATTTCATCTTAAAGTAATATGTTAGTATATGGAAGAAATGTCGCTAGAGACTTATTAAAAAAAGGTAAAAATATTAGAAAAATAATTATTCAAGATAGTTTTGATGACAAAGAAATAATTTCACTTGTTGAAAAATCAAATTTAAGGGTAGAGACTAAGACAAAAAGAGAAATTGATAATTTGTGCTCAGGAGTACATCAAGGTATAATTTTAGACATTCCGGATTATCAATATAGTGAATTAAATGAACTATTAGATGAAGAAATAATAGTTATTTTAGATCATTTAGAGGATCCACATAATTTAGGTGCTATAATTAGAACTTGTGAAGCTGCTGGTATAAAAGGAATAATTATTCCTAAAGATAGGCAGGTTGGAGTTAATGCTACTGTTATGAAAACAAGTGTTGGAACATTAGACAATGTAAAGGTAGCTTCGGTAAGTAATATTGTTAATGCTATTGAAAAATTAAAAAAGCATAATTATTGGATAGTAGGAACATCTTTAGAGAATAGCATCGATTATAGGAAAATAGACTATAGTGGAAAAATAGTCTTAATAATAGGCAATGAAGGAGCAGGAATATCTAGCTTAGTTTCCAAAAAATGTGATTTTCTTGCAAAAATACCAATGTATGGCCAAACTAATAGTTTGAATGCCAGTGTTGCAGCAGGAATAATGATTTATGAGATAATCCGAAATAGAAAGTAGGTTTATGAAATACAAACAATATAATGACTATGAACTTCTTTATATGGTTAGAGAAAACGAATTGATTAAGGATATTTTATATAAAAAATATGAGCCTATTATTCATAAAATTAGTAGAGATTTTTATGAACAATACAAGTACTATGGTTATGAATATAGTGACTTTTTACAAGAAGCAAATATCTTATTTGAAAAAGCAATTATGAAATATGATGAATCTAGAGAAAGTATTTTTTATACATTTGTTAATTTATGTATTAAGCGTGGATTAATTACTTTTTGCAAGAAAATAAGTAATAGTAATAAGAATATTCCTTCATTTAATTATGTTAATTTAGCTGATTATGATATAGCAGATAATAAGAATGATATTAATGATTGGTTAGAAAACTATGATATTGATAGGTTTGTTAAGCAAAAGATTTATGATATGCCACTAGAATATAGTACAATTTTAGAATTAAAAACAAATGGTTTTAATTATCGAGAAATATCAGTATTACTAGATATACCAGGCAGTACAGTAGAATATCGAATCAGAAGAATTCGAAGAGAAATAGGTAAATATTGCTGTAAAGAGACAATTTAGAAATTGTCTTTTTTTATATTTTAGTTTACAATAAAGATAATAGAGGGTGATCATGATGGCTGATAATTATGAATCTATTCCATTAGATCTTTGGATTATGAATCATCCAAAGGAGGAAGATATAAGAACTGTATTCATTAATATGGATATAGCTCTTAAGTATATTCATGAACATGGATATTGTATTGAAGTGTTTTATCCCTCTGAAATTGAAATATTAAATAATGAGTTGGATCATATTCAATTTAAAAAACTAATAGAGCTTTCTAGAGATCCTGCAATTAAGCAACAAATGATAAAAGAGGATTTATTTAATTCAGCATTAATGCAGATAGGACTATATTTTTATTCTGATGGTTTGGGTTTATCTATTAATACGATATTATATAATCTAAAACCTGAAATATTAAAAGAAAATTTTGATGCTTATTCCCAAGTTATTCCAGAAGGAGATACTCCTTACTATCGAGGAATAATTTTAAGAGGAGCAACAGTTTATTTATGCGAATTTGTTCAGGAAAAAAATAATCGTGAATTACAAGAACTAGAAAAACAATTAGCTCCAGATGATCAAAAGAATTTTGAACCTGCACAAATTAAGAAAGTTCCATCTAATAATAAAGTCAATGATAATATATATAGGCAAATAAATGGTCTTAGAGATGCAGCATTTATAAGTGTTTTAACAATTCCAACAGTAATTATAATTGTAATGATTATAATAATGATATTTTCTTGGGTAATTAGTATTGGTTAAATGTATAAGAAATGAATGTATTTTATTGACATTTCAAGGTGATTATGCTATTTTATTGGTGTAAGCACTTTGAAGTGTTTTTATTTTGAAAAAGTGGATAGGTGATAATATGGCTGAAGTTCGTAAAAAGCAAACTACTAAGAAGTATAATGTTGAAAAGATGCTTGAAGAAGAAAAGACAAAGGACAAGAAAAAGAATAATTCTAAGAAAGTAGAAAAAGAAGTATCAAAGGCAAAAAAGGATTCTACTAAAAAGAAAAGCTTATGGACTAGATTTATGATTTTTTGTCATGGTGTTAAGAATGAGTTTAATAAAGTTTTTTGGCCTACTAAAAAGGATATGGTTAAATATTCTATTACAACAATCTTATTTATAATATTTTTAGCATTATTTTTCTATATAATTAATGTTATTTTTGCTTTAATTCAAACACTTATAGGTTAAAAAGGAGTAATGATTATGGATAAACAATGGTATGTAGTTAACACTTATTCTGGACATGAGAATAAGGTAAAAGAAAAACTTGAAATGCGTGCTGAATCAATGGATATGCAGGATTATATTTTTAGAGTAATTATTCCAGAAGAAAAAGTAGTTGAGGTAAAAGATGGAGTAACTAAGGAAAAAGTAAAAAAGATGTTTCCTGGATATATTTTAGTTGAAATGATTATGACAGATGAAGCATGGTATGTTGTAAGAAATACTCCTGGAGTAACTGGATTTATCGGATCAAGTGGTAAGGGAGCAAAACCAACTCCATTGCAACCATATGAAGTAGATAAGATTCTTGGCAATATGGGTATTAGTAGAATGGATGTTGATACAGAACTTACTGAAGGAGCTAAAGTTAAGATTATAGCTGGACCATTCCAAGGAATGTTTGGTACGGTTGAATCAGTCGATCTACCAACTCAAAAAGTTAATTTATCAGTAGATTTATTTGGACAAGAAACTTCTGTAGAAGTTGAATTGAGTCAAATTGAAAAGGCATAATACTTGCAAATAAATACTTGTTGTGTTATTATTTAATGGCTATATGTTTTTATATATAGATTTAGTGGGAAGCATGGTTTCGATTTTTGAAGCGGTAATCAAGCTATTTGGACCACTCGCGAAATAAAACAATAGGAGGTGTTTTTCGTGGCAAAAGAAGCAGTTAAGAAAATAAAGATTCAAATTGAAGCAGGAAAAGCAACACCAGCTCCACCAGTTGGTACTGTATTAGGACCAGCCGGAATTAATCTTCAAGAATTTTGTACTAAGTATAATGAAGCAACTAGAGATAAAATGGGAGATGTGTTACCTGTTGAAATTTCAATCTATGAGGATAGAAGTTTTGACTTTGTAGTTAAGACTCCACCAACAGCTTTCTTATTAAAAAAATATGCAAAAGTTAAGAAGGGATCAGTTAATGGTGCTAGAACTCAAGTAGCTACTATTTCAGAAGCAACTTTAAGAGAAATAGCTGAGATTAAGATGCCTGATTTAAATGCATATGATATTGAAGAAGCTATGAAAATTGTTGAAGGTACTGCAAGAAACATGGGAATTGGTATTGAAGGACATGTAGTTGAAGTTCATACTGCAGAAAAACCTGTTTACGAAGAAGAAGAAGAGAAAGAAGAAAGTACTGAAGAAACAGAAGAGGCTACTGAAACTGAAGAAGTAGCAGAATAATTAATTCTATAGGTTATACCTAGTGGAAGGAAAAATCCGCTTTTACCACATAAGGAGGAAATAAAATGAAAAAGAGAAGTAAAAAGTATACTGAAGCAGTTTCAAAAGTAGAAAAGAGTAAATTATATTCTAAAGAAGAAGCTGTAAAACTAGTAAAAGAAACTTCTACAAGTAAGTTTGATGGTTCTATTGAGATAGCTATGAGATTAAACTTAGATACTAAAAAAGCTGATCAACAATTAAGAGGAGCTATTGTTTTACCAAAAGGTACAGGTAAGACTAACAGAGTATTAGTAGTAGCTAGAGGACCAAAAGCTACAGAAGCAAAAGAAGCTGGAGCTGACTTTGTAGGAGACATTGACATCTTAGAAAAGATTGAAAAAGAAAATTGGTTTGAATTTGATACAATGATTGCTACACCTGATATGATGCCTTTATTAGGAAAATTAGGTAAAGTATTAGGACCAAAGGGTTTAATGCCAAATCCAAAGACTGGAACAGTTACTATGGATATTAAGAAGGCAGTTGAAGAAGTTAAAGCAGGACGTGTAGAATATAGAACTGATAGTTTTGGTAATATTCATGGAGTTATTGGAAAAGCATCATTCTCTGATGAAGATTTACTTGAAAATTTAAATGCTTTTGTAGCTCAAATTCTAAGAATTAAACCAGCATCTGTTAAAGGTGATTATGTAAAGAATATTTCAATTTCATCTACGATGGGTCCTGGAATCAAAATTGAAAATAATTTTGACAAATAAAAACAAGTAATGTATAATACAATTAATTTGTTGGTGCCATAGACAGTAGGTATAAAAGTAAATCCTACCGAGGAACTTATATTCAAGTAATTAAAGGTTCTTTGCGTCTGTGAAGAATCTTTTTTATGGCATCCCTAAAAATATAAGGAGGTGTGTGAATGGCAAGTGAAAGAGTCTTAAAAGAAAAGCAACTAGTAATTGATGAAATTAAAGAACGTACTGAAAATGCTAAGTCTATTGTTTTATTCGATTATCGTGGTATTACTGATAGTGAAGCAAAGGAATTACGTAGAAAATTAAAAGCATCAAATGCTGATTATAAGGTATATAAGAATACTTTAATGACTAGAGCTTTTAATGACTTAGGAATTGATCTTACTGAAGCATTAAGTGGTCCAAGTGCCTTTGCATTTAGTGATGATCAAATTGCCCCAATCAAAGTTTTATCAGACTTTGCTAAAGATCACCCAGCATTAATTTTAAAAGTAGGGATTGTGGATGGAGAAAAAGCTGACCAAGCAAAATTAGCAGAATATGCTAAATTACCATCTAGAGATGGACTACTTACAATGCTTGCTGGTGGTATGATTGGTCTTGTAAAAGATTTATCAATTTGCTTAGACTTATATAGTCAACAAAAAGAAGAAAATTAATTAAAAATATAATAATAGGAGGAAATAAAAATGGCTAAATTAAATAAAGAAGATTTTATCAGTAGTTTAAAAGAAATGAATTTATTAGAAATTAAAGAATTAGTAGATGCAATGAAGGAAGAATT